>JANMTA010000053.1:0-9043 GCA_031389965.1 Betaproteobacteria bacterium | reverse complement strand
GCGGTGGACCAGCCGCAGCCGGCGCCGCCCATGGCCGGCAGGCCGAAATGGCCGTACATGAAGACCCAGTTGAGCGGCACCTTGAGCAGCAGGCCGAGCAGATTGAAGGCCATTACCGGCCGCGGCCGGCCGATGCCGGTGGTGAAGCCGAAGAAGACGCGGAAGAACAGCACGCCCGGCACCGCCCAGGCGACGCCGTCGAGATAGGCGCGCACTTTGAGTTCGACCTCCGGCATCAGACGCGAAAAACTCAGCAGCGGATCGGGATGCTTGAGCACGGCAAAGGCGATCAACGACAGCAACAAGGCCAGCCAGGCGCATTGCCGCACGTCGGCGCCGATCTCCTGGAAGCGGCCGGCGCCGTAGTGGTGGGAAACCACCGGGGTCAGCGCCAGCAGCACGCCCATGGCGGTGACGAAGACCGTGGCATAGATGCTGGCGCCGATGCCGACCGCCGCCAGATCGACTGACGAAAGCCGGCCGGCCATCAGGGTGTCGATCACGCCATTGGCCATCACCGCGGCCTGGGCGATCAGCACCGGCCAGGCGAGGTGCAGCAGTTCGCGCGGGAGGGAACGGGGAGTAGTCACCGGCGAAGTCTAGCCGAGGGTCGGGCGGCGACCGTTGGCGGCAACGCCACCTAGAGAAGCAGCGGCTGGTCGGGCAATTCGTTGGGGTTGCTGTCCGCTGCCGGAAGCTGGCTTGCCAGCAACGCCCCGGCGCGATTGACGGCCTGCAAGGCGCCGCTGCGCCATTGAGCATCGCGGAAACTGTTTTCCATGTCGCGGCAAATCGCGTCCCATTCGGCCTGCGGCACGCGTGCGGCGATGCCGCGGTCGGCGAGGATCTCGACCTTGCGGTCGACCAGTTGCACGTAGATCAGGATGCCGCTGTTTTCCGCCGTGTCCCACACCCGCAAGGTGGCGAACAAGTCGACCGCCCGCTGCCGCGGCGAGAGGTCGCGCCACAGCGCCGACAGCGGCATGGCGCCCTCGGCAACGAAGCGCAGCTCACCGCGATGCGCTTGTTCGCAGGCGGCGATGGCCTCACCGATTGCCGCCAGATCGGCGGCGGAAAAGGCGCGCCGCAGCCACCAGTCGGGCAGCAGCAGATGCTTGAACAGGCGTGAAGGATTCATGTCACCACCTTCCCGAAGCGCCACCGCCGCCAAACCCGCCGCCGCCCCCCGAGAAGCCACCGCCGCCCCCGGAAAACCCGCCGCCGCCGCGCGACAGCAGATTGAAGAAGGACAGCACGAAAACCAGCACGCCGGCCAGGCCGGCCGCCAACACGGAACCGAAGATCAGAAAGCCCAGCCCGCCCGCCACCACGCCGGCCAGCAGCGCACCGAAGAGGCCGAACATCGCCCGCAGCACACCGCCGGCGACCACGGCGCCCATCAGCCAGGGGAACAGATCGGATTTCTCGGCGCGCTGGCCGGCGCCAGCGGGGGCAGGCGCGGGCGGTGCACCCGGCGCAGCGCCGCCGATGGCCCGGTCGAGCGCCGCGACGGCCGCCAGCAGGCCGCCGAAAAAGTCGCCCTCGGCGAACAGCGGCGCCACGCGCTCGGCGATGATGCGCTTGGCGACCACGTCGGGAATTGCGCCCTCCAGTCCGTAGCCGACCTCGATGCGCATCCTGCGGTCGTCCTTGGCGACGATGACCATGACGCCGTTGTCGGCGCCCTTGTGGCCGATCTTCCAGGCTTCAGCCAGGCGTATGCCGAAAGCTTCGATGGCCTCGGGCTGGGTAGTCGGCAGCAACAGCACGGCAACCTGCGCACCGCGGTTTCTTTCGATGGCGGCAAGCTGTGCTTCGAGGCGGCCGCGTTGCGTGGCGTCCAGCGTTGCCGTCAGATCGGTGACACGCGCCGTCAGTGCCGGCAGCGCCACTGGCTCCGCCGCGCCGGCACCGGCCGGCAGCAGCGCCAGCCAGAGCAGCGTCAGCAGACCGGCATGGCTGTGGCGCACTCAGTAATAACCGGGAGCACCGGGAGCCGCGGGAGCGGCAGGCGCAGCGGGGGCAGCAGGCGGTGTGTTGAACTTGATCGCCGGCGGTGCCGACATGGCCTTTTCGTCATCGACCGTGAAATTGGGCTTGGTCTTCCAGCCCATGACGCTGGCGGTCAGGCTGTTGGGGAAGGTGCGCACGGAGATGTTGTACTCCTGCACCGTCTTGATGTAGCGGTTGCGCGCCACGGTGATGCGGTTCTCGGTGCCTTCCACCTGCGCCTGCAGGTCGCGGAAATTGGCGTCGGCCTTGAGCTGCGGATAGTTTTCCGCCACCACCAGCAGACGCGACAGCGCGCCGCCCAGATCGCTCTGGGCCTTCTGGAACTTGGCAAACGCCTCGGGATCGTTGATCAGCTCCGGCGTCGCCTTGAGCCCGGCGACGCTGGCGCGCGCTTCGGTGACGCGCGTCAGGACTTCCTTCTCGTGGCTGGCGTAGCCCTGCACCACCGACACCAGGTTCGGAATCAGGTCGGCGCGGCGCTTGTACTGGTTCAGCACTTCCGACCACGCAGCCGTCACCGCCTCATCGTTGATCTGGATCTGGTTGTAGCCGCAGCCGGAAAGCAGGGAAGCCGCGAGAACGAGGACGGCGAGCAGACGCATGCGCATGGAAATCTCCAAGGTGTAGGGAATCAACAGGGAATATGACGGTGATCGGTTGCGATTGCAAGGGGCATCCCCTGCCGGGGCGGCTACTTCGGCCAGCGGTTGTGGCCGAGAAATTCTTCCCAGCTGAGAAAGCCGTCCTTGTCGGCATCGAGCTTGTCGAAATTCTCGGTCAGGTAGCTCGAACGATTGGTGACTTCCTCCCGCGAGAGCTTGCCGTCCTTGTTCGTGTCGGAGGCATCGAAGCGTTCTTCGGCGCGTTGCTTTTCTGCGCGCGCCAGGTCGCCCTTGTGTCCCGAAGCGTCGAGTTTCGGAATCATGGTCTGGGCCTGGAGCGCTCGCGGCGCACCGCACAATGCCAGTAAGATCAACACAAGATATCGCATGAAACCCCACTCAAGATCGTCCAAGCCGAATTCAACATGATGCACTTCATTGTCGCAACGATATGCCTTTTTTGCAAAACATGGCGTCCGGCAAAAGCGGCATGTGGGCCCCAATCGCACGAATTTTCCGAACCGGGTTATAGAATCGCCGTGTTACCAGCGCCGACTTTCGAGGTTCTGCAGACCGATGGACATCAACCCGCAGCAAGCTCCCCGCATCGACTATCCTGCGCCCGACCCGGCAAAACCCTACGTTTATCCGGGTACGCCGATTCTGATCAATCATTTTGGGATCAGAAGCATGGAAGTGCTGCAGCGGGTGGTCGCTACGGTGGCGCGGCTGCGCGGCGATCAACTGAATGCCAATCCGCTTCGGGGCGACCATGACCTCCCGCACCTGTGTGAGATTCACCGCGCGCTGTTCCAGGACATTTTCGCCTGGGCCGGCCAGATACGCATCGTCGATACCGAAAAACACGGGCAGGATTTTGTTCGCGCGGCGGATATTCCGGGCAGCTTCCAGCTCTTGCACGATGAACTGAAGGCCGAGAATTTCCTGCGCGACCTCGATCCGGAGGAATTTACGGACCGCCTCACCCACTATTGGTATGGCATCTATGCGGTGCATGTTTTCCGCGACGGCAACAGCCGGACCATGCGCCACTTCTGCGCCGGGCTGGCTGCCGCTGCCGGCCACCCGCTGGATTTTGCGGCCATCGAGCCGACCGCGCTGCTGACTGACTGCCGCAACAGGTATTTCAAGGACGATATGGAGCCGCTGCGCGATTGCCTGCGGCAGATCATCCGTCCAGCCAGCGCCGACTTTTTGAGTTGAGTTCGACCGCCCCGTTTGGGTCCAATAACCTTCAACATGGTTTTGACATCGCCGCGATACGATCTATGATGATTGAACCTGCCGCGCTTCATGGCGGTAGGCGCAGCCCAAGCAAACCCACCCTGGGAGAGAGCAATGAAGAAATTAATTGCGCTGTTTGTGTTGATGGCATTTTCCGGCGCCGCGCTGGCGTTTCATTGCCCGGCCGACATGAAGAAAATCGACGCCGCAATCGAGGCAAAGCCGACGCTTTCCGCCGAGATGCTGAGCGAAGTGAAAAAGCTGCGCGCCGATGGCGAAGCCCTGCACAAGGCCGGCAAGCATCAGGAATCGGTGGATACGCTCGCCAAGGCAATGAAGATTCTCGGCATCTGAGCTTCATCCCGGGCACCGCGCCGGCGCCGCCCCAGCGGGGAGGAAACCGTGACACCCTGGAATGAAGCCAAGGAACGCTTCCGCGCTCAGACCAAGTCTCACTGATGCAAATCAGGATCATCCGCTCGACAGAGGCCGATCTGCTTGAAGGCTACGCGTTTTGCGGGGAACAACAGGCAGGCATCGGCGCGCTGGTTTTTCTTCCCCTCTGACCCGCCGAGCGAGGAAGGTTCGCCGGGAGTAGTCCGGTCGCGTTGTCCGACGACGACCGCTTATTGGCCGGCTAGTTTAGCGACCGGCCCGGCGGGCCTTCCGCAGCGAGGGCAGCCCGCAGGGCCGGGGAGGCGGGGCGCGCTTCTTTGGGTACTTTCTTGCCGCGCAGCAAGAAAGTATCTCGCCTGCCGGGGCGAGACCCGGCGCGGACGTGGAAGCGAAGTGAGAAAGTCGGCGCTGGCGATACGGCGGTACGCGCGAGCCTGTTGCTGGATTCCGGCTTTCGCCGGAATGACGAAGCGTCACCGCATCCCCGGCAGCATCCCCTTCATGCCGCGCATCATCTTCGCCATCCCGCCTTTCGAAAACTGCTTCATCATCTTCTGCGTCTGCTCGAACTGGTTCAGCAGGCGATTGACTTCCTGCACCGTCACCCCCGCACCGGTGGCGATGCGGCGCTTGCGGGTAGCCTTGATGATTTCGGGCTTGGTCCGTTCGGTCGGGGTCATCGAATTGATGATGCCTTCCAGGCGCCGCACCGTCTTGTCTTCCATGCCGCCGCCGGCCTTTTGCGCCATGGCGCTGAACTGCGCCGGCAGCTTTTCGAGCATGGCCGCCATGCCGCCCATGTTTTTCATCTGGCCGATCTGGTCCTTGAAGTCGTTGAGGTCGAAGCCCTTGCCCGACTTCATCTTCTTGACGAATTCCTGCGCCTTGTCCTGATCGACGCCGCGCTGGGCATCCTCGACCAGGCCAAGGATGTCGCCCATGCCGAGAATGCGCGACGCCATGCGCTCGGGATGGAACTCCTCGAGGCCGGTGAGCTTTTCGCCGACGCCGGCGAACTTGATCGGCTTGCCGGTGACGTGGCGCACCGACAGCGCCGCGCCGCCGCGCGAATCGCCGTCGAGCTTGGTCAGGATCACGCCGGTGAGCGGCAGCGCCTCGTTGAAGGCTTTCGCCGTGTTCACCGCGTCCTGGCCGAGCATGGCATCGACCACGAACAGGGTTTCGATGGGTTTCAGCAGCGCATGCAGGTCCTTGATCTCGGCCATCATCGCTTCATCGATGGCCAGGCGCCCGGCGGTGTCGACGAAAATCACGTCGTAGTAATGCCGTTTGGCGTAATCCAGCGCGGCGGCGGCAATGTCGGCCGGCTTTTGCTCGCCCGTGGAGGGGAAAAAGTCGATCCCGGCCTGGGCCGAGACGGCCTTCAACTGTTCGATGGCGGCGGGGCGATAAACGTCGCAACTGACCGTCAGCACCTTCTTTTTCTGCCGCTCCTTGAGCCATTTGCCGAGCTTCGCCGTGGTGGTGGTCTTGCCGGCGCCTTGCAGGCCGGACATGAGGATCACGGCCGGCGGCTGGGTGGCGAGATTGAGGCCGACGCTGGCGCCGCCCATCAGTTCGGTGAGTTCGCGATGCACCACGCCGACCAAGGCCTGGCCGGGAGTCAGCGAGCCGACGACTTCCTGACCGAGCGCCTTTTCCTTGACGCGGGCAATGAAGTCCTTGACCACCGGCAAAGCCACATCGGCTTCCAGCAAGGCCATGCGCACTTCGCGCAGCATGTCGGAAATATTGTCGTCGGTCAGTCGCGCCTGGCCGCGCAGGTTTTTTACGACACGGCCGAGACGCTGGGTAAGGTTATCTAACATGGATGGACGGCGGGACAGAAGCAATAAGGGATGGAAGGCTTGGTGTAGACTTCGCCAATGCCCGCAATCTTAATGCATCTGCTGGCCGCAGCCCTCTATGCCGGCCTGGCGGTACATCTTTGGCGCACCCGCTGGCGCGGGCCCTTGCTCGACCAGCCGACGGGCGGACTCAAGCTCGGCGAACGCGGCCTCCTGTTGGTGGCTCTGGCAGCGCATGCTGTCAGTCTGCGCATGGAAATCTTCGATGGCGGCAGCATGCGCTTCAGCTTTGCGATTGCGCTTTCCGTGATGCTGTGGCTGGCCATCGCGCTGTACTGGATCGAGAGTTTCTACGCCCGCATGGAGGGTTTGCAGGTTCTCGGCCTGCCGGCCGCGGCCGTTGCGGCCTTGCTGCCTGCACTGTTTTCCGAGGCGCATGTACTGACCAACGCCGGGTCGACAGCATTTCGCATGCACTTTCTGATGGCCATGCTGGCCTACAGCCTGTTTACCCTGGCCGCGCTGCACGCCTTGCTCATGGCCACTGCCGAAAAGGGACTGCACCGCGGCCGCATCTCGCCGCTGCTGGCCGGCTTGCCACCGCTGCTGACCATGGAGTCGCTGTTGTTCCGCCTGATCCATGTCGCCTTCGTCCTGCTTACGCTTACGCTGGTGTCCGGGGTGTTCTTCTCGGAAACCCTGTTCGGCAAGGCTTTGACCTTCAACCACAAGACAATATTTGCGATCCTGTCCTGGCTGATCTTCGCCGCACTGCTGACCGGCCGCCACCTGCGCGGCTGGCGCGGGCGCGTCGCGCTGCGCTGGACCCTGGCCGGTTTCGCCGCCCTGCTGCTGGCCTACGTCGGCAGTCGTTTCGTGCTTGAGGTAATCCTCGGCCGCTGATGGACGGGATTCCATTATCCGCGCAGTTCTTTGCGCTGGCCGTGCTGCTGGGCTGTTCCGCTTTCTTCTCCTTGGCCGAAACCGCAATGATGGCCTCCAACCGCCATCGCCTGCGCCACCTCGCCAGCCAGGGAGATCGTGGCGCGAAACTGGCCCTGGACCTGCTGGGCCGCACCGACAAGATGCTGGGCGTAATCCTGCTCGGCAACAACCTGATCAACGCTGCCGCCGCGACCCTGGTATCGGTGATTACCATAGAGTTGTTCGGCGAGGAGAAGTGGGCCCTGAGCATCGGCACGCTGCTGGTGACTTTCGCCATCCTGGTGTTCGCGGAAATCACGCCGAAGATACTCGGCGCGACCCATGCCGACCGGCTGGCGCGAATCTTGGCCTACGTGATCTGGCCCTTGCTGCGCGCGGCCTATCCAATCGTCTGGTTCGTCAACCTGTTCGTCGATGCCCTGTTGTGGCTGTTGCGCCTGAAGCCGACCGGCGGCGACGAGAAATCCCGGCTCAGCCTGGAGGAGCTGCGTTCCCTGGTGCTCGAGTCCAGCAGCTTCGTTCCCGTGCAGCACCGTGCCATCCTGCTCAACCTGTTCGACCTGGAGCAATTGTGCGTGGCCGACATCATGATCCCGCGCGGTGAAATCGAGGCCATCGACATTGCCGCGCCGATCGAGAACATCAAGGCGCAACTGGCGACCAGTTTTCACACCCGGGTCATGGTGTTCGAGAACGACCCGGCCAATATCATCGGCGTGCTGCATCAAAGGCGACTGCTGGCCGAGGCCTTCGCCGGCACGATCGACCACGCCACCCTGCGCGAACGCATGTCCGAGCCCTATTTCATTCCGGCGGCGACGCCCATCTACACCCAGCTCCAGTTCTTTCGCGAAAACCGCCAGCGCATGGGTCTGGTCGTGGACGAATATGGCGAGATCGAGGGACTGGTCACCTTGGAGGATATCATCGAGGAACTGGTCGGAAAGTTCACGACGCGGCAATCGGATGTTGCCGGCTCGCTTTCCTGGAGCGAGGACGGCATGGTGCTGGTGGATGGAGCAGCCACCTTGCGCGAGCTTAATCGCATGCTGGGCCTGGATTTTCCCCTGGACGGGCCACGCACGCTGAACGGACTGATTGTCGAGCACTTGCAGGACATCCCCGAGGTAGGTGTTGGCGTGCGGGCGGGCAGTGTGGCGATGGAGATCGTGCAAACACAGGATCGAAAAGTCAAGATGGTACGACTTCACCGCCCTGCCGGAGAGTGATACTCTCGGCATAGTCAGGGCGTAGAATGCCAGATCAAAGGATTAAGTGGAGGCTGCCGCCGGTATTTCCGGTGCCGAACGTAGCGGCCGAAACGAAAATTAATGTGGGAGAAGCCGATGGCCACAGCAGGCAAGGAAGTGAAAAAGGAAGGCCCGAAGGAACTCAATTTTTCCTGGGAAGGCAAGAACAAGCAAGGCAAGGTCGTTCGCGGCGAGCTCAAGGCGGCCAGCGAGGCCATTGCAAACGCAGCATTGCGGCGGCAAGGCATCAACGTCACCAAACTCAAGAAGCAGAAAACCGGTGGCGGCGGCTCGGTCTCGGACAAGGACATTACGCTCTTCTCCCGCCAACTCGCCACCATGGTCAAGTCTGGCGTACCGCTGCTGCAGTCCTTCGACATCGTCGGCAAGGGCACCAACAATCCGGCTCTTGCAAGGCTGCTGTACTCCATCAAATCCGATGTCGAAACCGGTTCCAATCTTGCATCGGCCTTCCGCAAGTATCCAATGTATTTCGACCCCCTGTTCTGCAATCTGGTCGAGGCGGGAGAGCAGGCAGGTATTCTCGATACGCTGCTGGATCGCCTGGCAACCTACAAGGAGAAAATTCAGGCAATCAAGGCCAAGATCAAGAGCGCCCTGACCTATCCGATCGCCATTCTTATCATCGCCTTCATCATCACTGCGGTCATCATGATTTTCGTGGTGCCGGCCTTCAAGGGTGTGTTTGCCAGTTTCGGTGGCGAACTGCCCGCCCCGACGCAAATTGTGATCGCAATTTCGGATTATTTCACAGCGAACTGGT
>JANMTA010000036.1:0-3336 GCA_031389965.1 Betaproteobacteria bacterium | reverse complement strand
GGTCACGGCGCTGCGCGACGTCGAAAACGCCATCATCGGCTACCTGCTGATCGGTACCGACAACACGGCGCGCAAACAGGTCGAGGCGGATCGAACCCGGCTCGATCAGGCGCTGCAGGACCGCAACGTCGAACTGGAGAGCGCCCGCTTTGTCGCGGAAAGGGCCAATCTGGCGAAATCGGATTTCCTGTCCAGCATGAGCCATGAATTGCGCACGCCGCTCAATGCCATCCTCGGCTTCGCCCAGGTCATGGAAACCGGTGCGCCGCCGCCAACGCCTTCCCAGCAGCGCAATCTCGAGCAGATTCTCAAGGCGGGCTGGTACCTGCTGGAACTGATCAATGAAGTTCTCGATCTGGCGCTGATCGAATCGGGCAGGGCGACGCTGTCGCATGAGCCGGTTTCGCTGGTCGAGGTCATGCTCGAGTGCCGGGCCATGGTCGAGCCACAGGCTCACAAGCGCGGTATCGGCATGAGCTTTCCGCGCTTCGAATTTCCCTGCTTTGTCAGCGCCGACCGGACCCGGGTCAAGCAGGTGCTGATCAACCTGCTGTACAACGCCATCAAGTACAACACGGCGCAGGGCAGGGTCGCCGTCGAGTACACGCTGAGCCTGCCCAATGCGATTCGCATCAGCGTGCGCGATACCGGCACCGGACTGGATACAGAACAGGTGGCGCAGCTGTTCCAGCCGTTCAACCGTCTGGGCAAGGAGTCTGGCGTGGAGGAGGGCACCGGCATCGGCCTGGTGGTGACCAAGCGCCTGGTGGAACTGATGGGCGGCACCATCGGTGTGGATAGCGTGGTCGGCGAGGGCAGCGTGTTCTGGTTCGAATTGAGCCTGACCACGGCGCCGCTGCTGGCCATTGAGGAAGCCGAGTACGCGGCGCTGCTGCGGCCGCAGTTGCCGAATGGAACGCCGCAGCGCACCGTGCTGTATGTGGAAGACAATCCGGCCAACCTGGAGCTGGTCGAGCAACTCATTGCGCGTCGCCCCGAACTGCGCATGCTCTCTGCGGCGGATGGCAATCTCGGCATCGAGTTCGCCCGCACCTATCTGCCCGAGGTGATCCTGATGGACATCAACCTGCCCGGCATCAACGGGCTTGAGGCCATGAAAATCCTGCGCGCAGACCCAATGACGGCGCATATCCCGATCATCGCGCTGAGCGCCAACGCAGTGCCCAATGATATCGAGAAGGCACTCGATGCCGGGTTCTTCGACTATCTTACCAAGCCGATCAAGGTCAATCTGTTCATGAATACGCTGGACGCGGCGCTGAAAAGTTCGCAAACTCAATCCGGCGGCAACGCGATGAAGGAGCTCGCATGAAAATTTCAGAATCCGATATTCTCAACGCCGGCATCCTGGTCGTCGATGATCAGGAATCCAACGTCAGTCTGCTCCAGCGACTGCTGACCGAAGCCGGCTATACCAACGTCACCTCGACCATGAATCCCGAGGAGGTCTGCGCGCTGCATCGCAAGAATTGCTACGACCTGATCCTGCTCGACCTGCAGATGCCGGTCATGGATGGCTTCCAGGTCATGGAAGCGCTCAAGACCAACACCACCGACAGCTATCTGCCGGTTCTGGTGATCACCGCCCAGCCCGGCCACAAGCTGCGCGCCTTGCAGGCCGGCGCCAGGGATTTCGTCAGCAAGCCCTTCGATCTGGTCGAGGTCAGGACGCGCATCCACAACATGCTGGAAGTACGGATGCTGTACAAGAAACTCGAAAATTACAACAAGGAGCTGGAACAGACGGTGCTGGAACGCACCGCCGAGCTGCGTGAAAGCGAAGCCCGCTATCGCAGCCTGACCGAACTGGCTTCCGACTGGTACTGGGAGCAGGACGAGAACGGCAATTTCACCAAGGTTTCCGGCCCGGTGCTGGAAATGCTCGGCATCCAGGTTGCGCCCCTGCAGGGCGAGACGCCGGCGGTGGGCGACGTGCGGACGGCCGGCTGGAATGAAGCAGAGCGGAAGGTATTGCAGGAAGCCATTGCCGAGCGTCAGCCCTTCCTCGACCTGGTCTTCAGCCGCTGCAATCCCAACGGTTCGCAACAGAAATTCCAGGTCAGCGGCGAACCGATGTTCAACAAGTCGCTGCGCTTCGTCGGCTACCGCGGCATCGGCATCGAACTTACGGCGCGGGAGGACGCTCATGCCGGCCACTCCTAACCCGAGCCAGAACCACCTGCTCGCCGCGCTGCCGACGGCGGAATTCGAGCTTCTGGCGCCGCACCTGGAACTAGTCGCGCTGCCGCTCGGCGAGATGCTCTACGAGCCCGGCCGGCAATTGCAGCACGCCTATTTTCCCACCACGGCGATTGTCTCCCTGCTGCATGTCATGGAGTCCGGCGCCTCGGCCGAATCGGCCGGCGTGGGCAACGAAGGCGTGGTCGGCATTTCCCTGTTCATGGGCGGCGAGACCACCACCAGTTCGGCCGTGGTGCAGACCGCGGGTCACGCCTATCGCCTGGAGCGCCGCCGGCTGAAACAGGAGTTTGATCGTGCCGGCCTGCTGCAGCGCCTGTTGCTGCGCTATACGCAGGCATTGATGACGCAGATGTCGCAGACCGCCGCCTGCAACCGGCACCATTCGGTGGAGCAGCAGTTGAGCCGCTGGCTGTTGCTGACCCAGGATCGCGTGTCCACGCGCGAACTGGTGATCACCCAGGAACTGATCGCCGGCATGCTCGGCGTACGCCGCGAAGGTATCACCGAGGCGGCCGGAAACCTGCAGCGCGCGGGCTTCATCAGTTACCGCCGCGGCCACATCGCCGTACTCGATCGCGCCGGACTGGAGACCCATGCCTGCGAGTGCTATGCGCTGGTCAAGAAGGAACTCGCTCGCCTGCTGTCCGACGTGCAGTACCGGCAGGAGGGCGCCGAAGAGGCTGCCTCCGCAGATCAGTCGCGGCCACCGGGTCCGTCGCGGGCCGGACAGGACTCGGCCCGCCGCTCGGGTTGAGCGGTGAGCGTGCCGTGCGGCATTGGCGTTTGGGCGCAGAAATTTACAAGTTTGCGCGAAAGCGGTGGATCCAGTAGGATTTAATCCTGTTCGATCCAAAGGAGATCTCCATGCGCACAACTCAGCAGTTCAGCATCACCCTGCCGAATGAAATGGCGGACGCTGTCAAAACCAAAGTTGCCGCCGGCGAGTATGCCTCCGAAAGCGAAGTGATCAGGGACGGGCTGCGTGCCCTGATGGCCCGCGACCGCGCAGTGGAAAATTGGTTACGGCAAGAGGTGGCACTGGCCTATGACGCTCTGAAGTTGACCCTATACCGGCTCACTCATAGTCCGTCACACCGGCGAAGGCCGGTGTCC
>JANMTA010000565.1:0-2261 GCA_031389965.1 Betaproteobacteria bacterium | reverse complement strand
GGCGGCTTCTCGATGCCGCGCACGATGTTGAGGTAGCCGCGGATGTCCTCGCCGGACGGGCAGGAGCCCTGGCAGGGCGGCGTCGACTGGACGTAGGTCGGGCACTTGTAGGTATAGCTGGCCTGGAAAATCTCCTGCTGCCAGCGTTTGACCTGGGTGTCGCCTTCCTTGTAGCGGCGGAAGGTCAGTTTTTCGGCGTGGGATTCAGGCGTGGCGGACATGAGGGGTCTCCATTGATGTCTTGTTCGTCATTGCTCGTTGTTGAGCACGATCGCAGTACTGACCAGTTGGTGCACACCGCCGACCATGCTCATCTTGAAGCCGTAGTAGGGCAGCACCTTGGTGAATTGGGCCTTGCAGATGGCGCAGATGGTGGCCATGAAATTGACGCCGTTGTGCTGCACGAGCCGGTTCAGCGCTTCCATGCGCGGCAGGGCGCCCTTGACGCGCAGGTCGAGCAGTTCGTCGGTCAACAGGCCGCCGCCGCCGCCGCAACAGAAGGTCTTTTCGCGCGTGGTGTCTTCCGCCATGTCGAAGTAATGGTTGGCGACGGACTTGATGACGTTGCGCGGAATCTCGAACTGGCCGCCGGCGTAATCGCCCATGCGCGAACCGCGGGCGACGTTGCAGGAATCGTGGAAGGTGACGATGCGGTGATCGTTGGCATCCTTGTTGAATTTGAGGCGGCCCTGTTGAATCAGGTCCCAGGTGACTTCGCAGATATGCGAGGGCTGCTTGTAGTTGGGGTCGAGCTGCTTCTGCAGTTCGATGGCGAAGGGATCCTTTTCACCATTTGCGCCTGCCCCGATGCCGGTCAGGGTGTTCCAGAAAGAATAGGCGACGCGCCAGGCGTGGCCGCATTCGCCGACCACGATGCGCTTGACGCCGAGCTCCAGCGCGGCTTCGCGCACGCGCAGGGCGATCTTCTGCATCTGTTCGTAGTTGCCGATGAACATGCCGAAGTTGCCGGCTTCCGAAGCCTTGCTGGACAGCGTCCAGGAAATGCCGGCGGCGTGGAACACCTTGCCGTAGCCGATCAGGCTATCGACGTGCGGCTCGGCGAAGAAGTCGGCGGACGGGGTGACCAGCAGCACTTCGGCGCCCTTGACGTCGAGCGGATACTTGACCGCGGCGCCGGTGTCTTCCAGCACGTCCTCTTCCAGGCCTTCCAGCGTGTTCTCCAGCGCCGGGCCGGGCAGGCCGAGGTTGTTGCCGATCCTGTGCACCTTGCCGATGATCTCGTTCACATACTTGTGGCCGAGACCGACGCTGTGCATGATCTCCTTGGCCGCCATGGTGACTTCGGCGGTGTCGATGCCGTAGGGGCAGAACACCGAGCAGCGGCGGCATTCGGAACACTGGTTGTAGTAGCGGAACCAGTCGTCGAGCACGTCCTTGGTCATGTCCCGCGCCCCGACCAGCTTGGGGAACAGCTTGCCCGGCAGCGTGTAATAGCGGCGATATACCGAGCGCATCAGGTCCTGGCGCGCCACCGGCATGTTCTTCGGATCGCCGGTGCCGATGAAATAGTGGCACTTGTCGGTACAGGCGCCGCAATGCACGCAACTGTCCATGTACACCTTGAGCGAGCGGTACTTGCCGAGCAGCTCGCCCATCTTGGCCACGGCTTTTTTTTCCCAGCCGTCGACCAGGGTGCCGGGGAAGCCGACCGACTCGTTGTGCACGGCGGCGGCGACATAGGGGTTTGACGCGACCATCGAGTCAATCTTCAAGGCTGTGATGGTCGGAAACTCGCGGAAGGCGGGAGCGACTACCTTGGCCTTTTCGGCCGGTTTGGCGGCAGAAGTCGGTGCTGGCGCCACGGCGGTTGGACTATCAGCCATGGATCAAACCCTTCACCACAGAGACACAGAGACACAGAGAAAAGCCAGAGCAGTTCTCTTTGTTCTTCCTCTGTGCCTCTGTGTCTCTGTGGTTCAAGTACTTCATGCCTTTTTCTCCATTGCTGCCGCCCAGGGAGCAAGGTGGCGGGTTTCGCGCGGGTTGTCGACCTGGTTGCGGGTCGGCGAGAAGAACAGGCCGGGCGCGTGCAGCAGTTTGCTGACCGGGAAGATGATCATCAGCAGCGCGACCATGCCCAGATGCAAATAGAGGCCGGCGTCGGCCGGCAGCGGATTGATCTCGAACACCATCAGGCCGAGGAAGAAGGTCTTCACCGCGACGATATCGGTATGCATGAGGAACTTCATCGCCAGGCCGGTGACGGCGATGCCGAGCAGCAGGGCCAGCATCAAATGATC
>JANMTA010000545.1:0-2054 GCA_031389965.1 Betaproteobacteria bacterium | reverse complement strand
CCGTGTAGGCGGGATGGTCGACGCCGACCGAGAGCGCCGCACCCGCCTTGGCCGCCGCCACCATGCCGGCCGACAGCTCGAAGCGCAGAAAATGCACGGCCGAGGTCTTTTGCTCGTTCTCGCGTTCGAGGTCCTCGTCGGCAATCGCGAATACCGGGTCGAAGCCAGCGACGCGGACCCAGACGCGATCCTCGACGCCTTTCAGCTTGCCCAGCATCTCGCGCCGCTGGTTCTCCTCGGCGTATTCGATCTGCATCGTGACCTTGAAGTTGCTGCCGGTCGGGACCAGCGGCACGTAGGATTCCAGTTCGTGCTGGATACCGTCTTCTTCAAAGATCTTTTCGACGCGCAGCATTTCCTGGATCTGGTAGCGGATCAGCAGTTCGTTCTCGAAGATCAGCAGGATGTGCTCGCCGAGCTTGACGCGGCGCAGCCTCTTTTGCGCCATGACTTCTTCGCGCATGGAGGTGCGCGCCCTGTCGTAGGCTTCGAGGGTCATCAGGCTATCTCTGGTAATGCGGCGGGGGATGGTCATTGCGGTTTCCATTTATTCGAGTCCGTAGGCAATTCTGAGCAGCGTCAGCGGATGTTGTTTCTCTTTGCGGCCCGAATTTGCCGCATCGCCGGCCTCGTTCATGCCCTGCAGGATGTGGCGGCCGGCGATGGCGCAATCGGAGCTGATGTAGTCCGGCTCATCCCTGGCCATGGCCTTGAACACCGGCTTGCCGATTTTCATCGACATTTCGTAATACTCTTCCTTGACACCCCAGGTGCCGTCGTGGCCGGCGCAGCGCTCGACGGTATTCACCGTTGCCCCCGTCAGCTTGAGCATTTCCTCGGTCTTCCTGCCGACGTTCTGCACCCGCGAATGACACGGGATGTGGTAAGAGACCTTGCCCAGCTCCACCTTGAAATCGGTCTTCAGCAGGCCGTCCTTGTTGCGCAGGACGAAGTATTCGAAGGGGTCGTACATGGCCTCCGACACTTCCTTGCAGCGCGCATCGTCGGGGAACAGCAACGGGATCTCGCTCTTGAACATCAGGGTGCACGATGGCACCGGCGTCACGATGGCATAGCCGGCCTGCGCCAGTTCGTGCATCAGCGGGATGTTGCGTTCCTTGTATTTCTCGACGGTGTCGAGGTCGCCCAGTTCCAGCTTGGGCATGCCGCAGCAGGTTTCGCCCTGCACGATGCGATAGGGAATCTGGTTGTGGTCGAGGAGTTTCAACAGGTCGTGGCCGATGCCGGGCTCGTTGTAATTGACGTAGCAGGTGGAGAATACGGCGACCTTGCCCGGCGACTTGGCGCCGTCACGTACCGGATGATTGTGGCTGGTCGTGGCGTTGGCGCGGAAGTTGGCGCTGTCGAAATCCGGCAGCTCACGGACCGAATGCACGCCGAGCACTTTTTGCAGCACGGCGCGTGCGGGGCCGTTCTTGGTGGCGGCATTCACGAAATGCACCACCACCGGGATCGAGGACAGGGTGCCGACCAGCTCGGTCGAGGTCAGCAGCCGATCACGAAACTGAGCGCGGAATTTCATCTTGCCGGTCTTGTACTGGATCGCCTTGGCACGCAGCATGGTGTGCGGGAAATCGAGGTTCCACTGGTGCGGCGGCACGTAGGGGCACTTGGTCATGTAGCAGACGTCGCACAGGTAGCACTGGTCGACGACTTTCCAGAATTTTTCCTTGGGCACGCCTGCGGTTTCGGCGTCGCCCGCTTGGTCGATGAAGTCGAAGAGCTTCGGGAAGGCATTGCACAGCGAGACGCAGCGACGGCAGCCGTGGCAGATGTCGAAAATGCGTTCGAGTTCCTTCTCGCACGAGGCTTCGTCGTAGAAGTCGGGATTCTTCCAGTCGATCGGGTGGCGAGTCGGGGCTTCGAGATTGCCTTCGCGCATGGGGTGTCCGTTCCTGCTGTTTCAAAAGTCGGCGCTGGCGACACGGCGCGCCGGACGACAGCGCGCCGTTCGCAAGTGCAAATCAGCCGTTGAGGCTGTCCAGCGTGCGCTGGAACTTGTTGGCGTGGGAACGCTCGGCCTTGCCCAGCGT
>JANMTA010000524.1:0-3174 GCA_031389965.1 Betaproteobacteria bacterium | reverse complement strand
CGCTCCTTGGCCTCGATGATCGCCAGCCGGTCGCGGATGCGCGGCGAGGTGAAGTGACGGCCGCTCAGTTGCCAAATTCGGTCGGCGATGACGCGGGCGATCTGCGCCGGCGACAGTTCGCCGGAGGCGGGTAGCAGCCAGCGGCCGTTGGAGTATTGGCCGTTGCCCTGCGGCAGCAAGGCCCATTCCCCCTTTTCATCGAACTTGCCGATGACGCGCGGGCGCACGTCCTCGCGCCAGTTGTAGAGTTCCTCCTTCAACTGGTACTCGATCAGCTGGCGTTTTTCTTCGACCACCAGGATTTCTTCCAGTCCTTCGGCAAAATGGCGCACGCCTTCCGGTTCCAGCGGCCAGACCATGCCGACCTTGTACAGGCGGATGCCGATCTCGGCGGCCAGCGCGTCGTCAATGCCGAGATCGTCGAAGGCCTGGCGTACATCGAGATAGGACTTGCCGGTGGTGATGATTCCCAGGCGTGGATTGGGGGAATCAATGACTACCTGATTCAGGCGGTTGGCGCGGCAATAGGCCAGCGCGGCATATAGTTTGTGGTCGAGCAGGCGCGCTTCCTGCACCAGGCGATCGTCGGGCCAGCGGATGTTGAGGCCGTCCGTCGGCAAGGCGTAATCGGTGGGCAGCACGATCCGCACGCGGTCGGGCGAAATATCCACCGAGGCCGAAGATTCAACTGTATCGGCCACCGCCTTGAAGCCCACCCAGCAACCCGAATAGCGGCTCATCGCCCAGCCATGCAGACCGAGGTCGAGATAGTCCTGGACGCCCGCCGGCACCAGCACCGGCATCATCGCCGCCTTCAGCGCGTGCTCGGACTGGTGAGCGACGGTGGATGAACGTGCGGCATGATCATCGCCGGCCACCGCCAGCACCCCGCCATATTTCCAGGTGCCGGCGGAGTTGGCGTGCTTGAATACGTCGCCGCAGCGGTCTACCCCTGGCCCCTTGCCATACCACATGCCGAATACGCCGTCATGTTTGGCGCCGGGCGACAGGTTGACTTGCTGCGTGCCCCACAGCGCTGTGGCGGCCAGGTCTTCGTTGACGCCGGGCTGGAACACGATCTGGTTTTGGCCGAGATGCTGTTTGGCCTTCCACAGGGCCTGATCCAGTCCACCCAAGGGCGAGCCGCGATAGCCGGAAACGTAGCCGGCGGTATTCAGCCCGGCCAGGGCATCGCGTTGGCGCTGCAGCAGCAGCAGGCGAACCAGGGCCTGGGTGCCGGTAAGAAACACCCGACCCTGGCTGAGGGCGTATTTGTCCTCAAGGGTGATGCTGCGCAATGGCGCGTTCATGGCGCGGGCAGAATCTTGCCTGGGTTCATGGTGTTGCCGGGGTCGATCGCATGTTTGAGTGCGCGCATCAGATCGATGGCCACGTCGCCGTGTTCCAGAGCCATGTAGCCCTGCTTGCCGATGCCGACACCATGCTCGCCGGTGCAGGTGCCGTCCATGCGGATCGCGCGTTGCGCGAGGCGCGAGGCGAAGCCCTTGGCGCGAGCGAGTTCCTCGTCGTTGCCCGGATCGACCAGTAGCACCAGATGAAAGTTGCCGTCACCGACGTGGCCCACCAGAGGGGCCACAAGCTTGCATGCTTGCAGGTCCAAATCGGTCTCGGTAATGCAATCGGCCAGGCGCGAAATCGGTACGCAGACATCTGTGGTTAGCGCCCGGCAGCCGGGCCTGAGCCCGATGCTGGCGTAGTAGGCGTCGTGGCGCGCCTGCCACAGCCGGCTGCGATCCTCGGGGCGCGTGGCCCATTCGAAATCCTGCCCGCCGTGATCAGAGGCGATTTCCTGCACGGTTTCGGCCTGCTCCTTGACTCCGGTGGGCGAACCGTGAAATTCGAAAAACAGGGTCGGGGCCTCACGCAAGGTGGTCTTGCTGTGGCGGTTGATGGCCGTGATCGCCAGCGTATCGAGCAATTCAATGCGTGCCACCGGTACGCCGAGTTGTATGGTCTGGATCACCGTCTGGACCGCCGCCGACAGCGTCGGGAAAGCGCAAACAGCGCTGGAGATGGCCTCCGGAACAGGATAGAGCCGTACGGTCAGTTCGGTAATGATCCCCAGCGTGCCTTCGGAACCCACCATCAACCGCGTCAGGTCATAGCCGGCGGCTGATTTGCGGGCACGGCCGCCGGTCTTGAGGATGCGTCCGTCGGGCAGCACCACCGTCATGCCCAGCACGTTCTCGCGCATGGTGCCGTAGCGCACGGCGTTGGTGCCTGACGCGCGCGTCGCGGCCATGCCGCCGAGGCTGGCGTCGGCGCCCGGATCTATCGGGAAGAAGAGGCCGGTGCCGTTCAGGGCCGCGTTGAGCGACTTGCGCGTGACGCCGCACTGCACCGTGGCATCGAGATCATTCTGGCGTACGGCGATGACCTGGTTTAGGGCCGACAGGTCGATGCAGACCCCGCCTTGCACCGCCAGCAGGTGGCCCTCGAGCGAGGTACCGGTGCCAAAGGCGATGACCGGCGTGTGATGGCGATGGCAAAGACTGACGATTTCAGAGACTTCCGCCGTGGATTCGGCAAACACCACCGCATCCGGCGGCATCGGCGTGTGCGAGGATTCATCCTTGCCGTGATGCAGGCGGACCGAAGCGGCGACAGAGAAGCGCGCGCCGAAGCGGGAGGCGAGTGCTTCGGCCAGATCCTGCGACAGCGGGGGTCGGTCGGCGGGGGCATTCATGGCGATCTCCGGCGTTGGGGATGGTCGCCGGATTCTACGCCGCGCCCTGGTTCATTTGAGAGTGGCGCAGAGCGGATGGACCGGCGGTGTCTGCCGCGCTGCAGCATCAAGGGTCCGGAAGGCGGACAGCCAGAATAGTGAGGGTTGACTTTTTCGTTGACGGTACCGCCGAATTTGGAGATAATCACGGGTTCAGCTGGAGGGGTTCCCGAGCGGTCAAAGGGATCAGACTGTAAATCTGACGGCTCTGCCTTCGAAGGTTCGAATCCTTCCCCCTCCACCAGCTAGTAGTAGAAACAGATAGTTACAAGGCGGTTAGCGAACACGGACAAGCAGGGCGGGCGGCGGTAGTTCAATGGTAGAACATCAGCCTTCCAAGCTGATTATGCGGGTTCGATTCCCGCTCGCCGCTCCAGGTGGTTTTTCAAAAGGGTTTCAGCCCTTGTAGCTCAGTGGTAGAGCACTCC
>JANMTA010000518.1:0-2100 GCA_031389965.1 Betaproteobacteria bacterium | reverse complement strand
CTTGGCCGTCAATTCTGCAAGCAGGGCACGATGGCCGCGATGCACGCCATCGAAATTGCCGATGGTCAGCACCGTAGAGGTCGTCGCCCGCTCGGGAACACCGCGAAAAACCAGCATGGGCTTGAAGCTGCAGGGAAAGCGAGCGATTATATCAAGCTAAGCGGGCCTGACCGTGAGTTCCATAGGCCTTCGGCCAGTGGGTGAAGCGTGAAAAGTGAAAAGTGATTTGGGCCTTGTCACGTTTCACATTTCACGCTCCCGGACCATTCAGTCCAGCCGCGCCAGCTTCGACTTGGCCAGCGGCGGATTCTTGGCGAAGTAGCGGCGGATGCCCCGCAGGATGGCCTCGGCCATGCGGTCCTGGTAGGCCTCGTCGTTGAGTCTCGCCTCTTCTTCGGGAATCGAGATGAAGGCGGTCTCGATCAGGATCGAGGGAATGTCGGGCGCCTTCAGCACGGCGAAGCCGGCCTGCTCGACATGCGCCTTGTGCAGGGTGTTGATGCGCCCCAGTTCGCCCAGCACGTCCTTGCCCAGCTTGAGGCTGTCATTGATGGTCGCCGTCTGCGACAGGTCGAGCAGCGTGCGCGCCAAATACGGATCCTTGACGCCGAGATTGACGCCGCCGACCAGGTCGGCCGAGTTTTCCTTGTTCGCCAGCCAGCGCGCCGCGGAACTCGAGGCGCCGGTTTCGGAGAGGACGAACACGCTGGAGCCGAGCGCCGTGCTCTTGATGAAGGCATCGGCATGCACCGAGACGAAGAGGTCGGCCTGCACCCGGCGCGCCTTCTGCACCCGGCTCTGCAGCGGAATGAAATAGTCGCCGTCGCGCGTCAGCACCGAGCGCATGTTCGGCGTCGCATCGATCTTTTCCTTGAGCCGGCGCGCCACCGACAGCGTCACGTGCTTCTCGTAGCTGCCGCCGCGCCCGATCGCGCCGGGATCCTCGCCGCCATGTCCGGGATCGAGCACGATGGTCACCATGCGCGCCACCTCGGGCCTGGTCGCGGGCTTGTCGCCGGGCGGCTCGGCCGGTTTTTCCGCCGGCTTGTCGCCCAGCCTCGGCTCGGCCTTCAACGGCGGCTCGGCGGATTTTTCCAGCAGCGCCATCAGCGGATCGACCGGTTCCAGCGGATACAGATCGAGCACCAGGCGATGACCATACTCGCCGACCGGCTGCAGCGAAAACACCTGCGGCTTGACCTCGCCCTTGAGTTCGATGACCAGGCGCACCACGCCCGGCTTGTTGCGACCGGCGCGAATCAGCTTGATGTAGGGATCGGCGTCGATGATCTTCGACGGCAGCATCTGCAGCACGGAATTGAACTCGACGCCTTCCAGATCGAGCACCAGGCGTTCGGGGTCTTTCACCAGCATGTGGGAAAAGCGGATCGCCTGATTGTGTTCCAGCGTCACCCGCGTGTAGTCGCGCGCCGGCCACACCCGCACCGCGAGAATGCTGACCGCCGCCGTGGCGCCGGCGCCGACTCTTGAGACCAGCAGCGTCAGGCTGGCGGCGGCAAACTTGAGGACCTCACGCCGGCGAGGCATGTGCGTCCCCTTTCGCTGATGGCGGTGAGGCAGGCGGTGCGTCCCGCGGCCGCCGCGCCGGTGCCGGCCCGCAATTCAATCCGCATAGCGGCGGCAGGCAGGTAAGGCGCGGCCTTGTCCGGCCATTCGACCAGACAAATTCCGTTTCCTGAAAAATATTCGTCGAGCCCCGCATCGAGATATTCTTCCGCCTGGTTGAACCTATAGAAATCAAAGTGATAGAAGTTTAATCCAGAAACCACATGAACTTCAACCAGTGTGTAAGTAGGGCTTTTCACGGGGCCGGTTTCGCCCGCTGCGCGCAACAGTCCGCGCACCAGCGTGGTCTTGCCGGCGCCGAGATCGCCTTCGAGCCAGAGCACCAGGCCTGGCGGCAGATTGGCCGCCAGCGCGGCTCCCAGCGCGAGGGTGGCGGCTTCGTCGGGCAGGGCTAACGTAAGATGTTCGGCATGCATGAGGTCGATAAGAATGCGGCGGGGCTGAAAAACAACATACGGCGCTGGGGCGCGGACCTCGGCTTCGATGCAATCGGTTTTTCCGGCACCCGCATGG
>JANMTA010000167.1:0-3803 GCA_031389965.1 Betaproteobacteria bacterium | reverse complement strand
GAGGTTGTTGAACAGCAGTGCGGCGCGCTTGTAGGTGGCGAAGCGCCGGGCGAAGCCGATGGTCAGCACCGTCGGATTGGTCGGGTCGGCGCTGCGCAGGACGCGATCGAGGTGCGCTTCCGAACCCTGGTTGCGCAGATGTTGCTGGCGTACCCGGTTGTGCACCAGATGCAGCAACTGCGCCTTGAGCGACTGGCGGATGCTCCAGAAGATCTGGTCCGGAATGCGCTGTACGCCGTTCCAGCAGCTTTGATCGGTGAGGGGTGCTGCCAGCCGAGGCCCAGGTGGCGGTCGAAGGTCTCGTACCAGTCGGTGGCGAGAAAAGTCGGTACGTGCACCGCATTGGTGACGTAATCCATCGGGTTCTCGGCCGCGGTGAGCTGCGGCCACATGTCGCTGCAGATGCGCGAGGACACTTCGCCATGAATGCGCGAGACGCCGTTGTGGAAGCGCGAGCCGCGCAGGGCCAGCGCCGTCATGTTGAACTCGCCGCCGCCCAAGCCGCAGCCGACGCGGCCCATGCCGAGCAGGCCGTCGCGGTCGAGGCCGGCCGCCTTGCAGAACTCGCCGAAGTAATGCATGACCATGTCGTCGGCGAAATGATCGTGGCCGGCGGGCACCGCCGTATGTGTGGTGAACACCGTGTTGGCCGCCGCCGCTTCCAGTGCGGCAGGGAAAGTCATGCCCTGGTCCGCGATCAGCCGGCGAATGCGTTCCAGCACCAGGAAGGCGGCATGGCCTTCGTTGATGTGCCAGACGGTGGGGCTAAACCCGAGTACGGCGAGCGCGCGCACGCCGCCGACACCGAGCAGGATTTCCTGCTCGATGCGGGTGCGCCGGTCGCCGCCATACAGCTGGTGCGCAATCTGGCGATCGGCTTCGCTGTTCTCTTCCAGTTGCGTGTCGAGCAGGTAGAGGCTGTTGTTGCCGACGCGCGCGCGCCAGATCTTGGCCCATACCGTACGGCCGGGGAAATCCACGCCCACACGCACGTCCTTGCCGTCTTCGCCAAGAATGGCTTCAATCGGCATGTCGTCAAAATCGTTGTCGCCGTAATGCGCGGTCTGGTTGCCTTCGCGGTCGATGGTCTGATGAAAATAGCCCTGCCGGTAAAGCAGGCCGACGGCGACGAAAGGCAGGCGCAAGTCCGAGGCGCCCTTGCAATGGTCGCCGGCAAGAATGCCCAGGCCGCCGGAGTAGATCGGCAGGCTTTCATGAAAGCCGAACTCGGCACAGAAATAGGCAATCAGGTCGGTGGCCTGCAGCGGCGGCTTGCCCGGCAGTTGCAGCACGGGTTCGGCCAGATAGGAATCGAAGGCCGACAGCACGCGGTTCATCGTGCCGAGGAATACGGGATCGTCGGCGGCTTCGTTGATCCGCTTCTGATCCATGCGTTTCAGGAAGGCCTTCGGACTGTGATGCACCGCCCGCCACAGGCCCGCGCCGAGGCGCGCGAACAGCGAGCGCGTCGGCCGGTCCCAGCTGTACCACAGGTTGTTGGCGAGTTCGTTGAGACGCGTCAGGCGGGGCGGAATCGTCGGATTGACTTCGAGCTTGTAGCGGGTTCCGGGCATGATCGTTACCGTAATTGAATCTGGATGCTGTGCCTAGTAATTATCGAGCATCGCGAGCAAATTAGTAGCCCCCGCCCCGGGGCGGGGGGCGAAGGCGGGGTTTCGCAAAGCAATGCTTTGCGCCGCCGCAGCCGGCCGTGGCAAGGGGGTGGGGGCACTCACTATTACGCTTTTGCATTCTACGATGCCGGAATCACCCTGAGCGTGATGCGCTGATCGACGCCGGACGCGGGCGACCAGACCAGCGAAATGCAGACCGCCTGCATGATCTTTTCAAAGCCGGCCTCGGACTGGGAGACGGTGCGATGCGGTCGCGCTTCGAGCCGGACCGGCTGGCTGGTCTCGATCTGCAGGGCGCCGCGCAATTCGCTGTCGTCGAGCGTGATCCTCTGCGCGCCGGCGAGTTCGAGGGCCTCGCCGAAACCGCCGGGAACGCTGCCATCGGCCAGAATATAACGCCCGCCAAAGCCGTCGCAGCTGGGCAGCGCCAGGTTCAGCTCGGTTTCGATGAACTTGGGCAGCGCCGTGCCGCTGGCGCGGAAAGTAACGCTAAGCGTTTCGCCGTCGAGCTGGTAGGTCTTCTCGATGCGCCAACCCTCGCCGGCGGCGATCCAGGTGCCGGGAAGCTCGCCGGCGGCGTAGAAATCCAGGGGGCGCAGCATGTCGTTGCTGCCGACCAGGCATTCGAGAAAGATGCCCCGCGGACGCTCGTCCGGGTCGGCGTCGCCCGGCAGGATGGTGTGCAGGAAGGCGACGCGGTCGTGGGCCGAGGTGATGCCTTTGCCGGCCGCATGGCTGGCCTGGGCCGCATCGGCGAGGCGGATCTTGTCATGGTAGGCCTCGGCGTAGGCGCGCAGGGTGTCGCCGAAGTTGTGCGCCACGGCCAGGCTGGAGAATTCCACCAGCGAGGCATGGCCGTCGTCGCGCACGTAAGCGTGGATGAACGGGTTGCGCAAGGCGGTTTCGAGATGGCCGTCATGGTCGAGATCGCCCTGCTGTTGGCGCGGCCAGGGCGCCAGGTGTTCCAGTGCGGCCTCGAGCTTGAGCAGGTTGTTCCAGATGGCGCGGCGCAGGTGGGGCAGGTAAAGGCCACCGAACAGGCCGTGCCAGTAGGCGTCGTTGGCCTGGGCGCGGTGCAGGTATTCCTGCAGTTCCGCAGTACGCTGTTCGGGCGGCAGCGCGGCGAGGCGTCGCGAGGCGCCGAGCATGCGCTTGTGCATCCAGTTGGCCTCGGTGTAACGCGACATGAAGTTGCGCCAGATGCCGCCGCGCAGGAAGGGCTTGTGCGCCTCGAAGCGGCCGGCGGCCTTTTCCTGCAGGAGCAGGGCATGGTAGGTCGCGGCACGCGGGGCCGGCAACGTCCATTCGTTCATCTCGATGTAGGACGTGGTCGGCAGGTAGACAATGCCGCGTGTCTTTTCGCGCGCATGGTAGTCGGCATAGGTCTCGGTGCGGATCAGGGGCGAGGCCAGCACACCTTCGACGAACTGCGTCAGCCAGCCTTTCTCGAACACCCATTCGTAGGTCTCGGGCCAGATGCCGAATTTTTCGATGTCGTCGAAGTAGATCGCCGCGCGCCGACCCTGGCGTGCCAGATCCTCCAGCCAGGCGACGGCTTCGCCGGCGGGTGAAAAGGGCAGCCGGTAGCGCGCGGCCTCGGAAATCGGGAACAGGTCGAGGCGACGGCCGTCCTCGTCGGTGGAGAAAAAGCTGTCGAGGCGATCCTGATCCTCGCCGGCGCACAGAAAGTGGTAGTCGTCCACCGCCACGTAACGGATGCCGGTGGCGACCAGCGAGGTCACCACCGAGGACTCCCAGACCCGTTCGGTGAGCCAGGCGCCGGAGGGGCGCATGCCGAAGCGGCGCTCTATCTTGTCGGAGAGCGTGGTGATCTGCGTCACCCGGTCGCGGTGCGGGATCGCCGCCAGCACGGGTTCGCAGTCGCCGGAGCCGAACCACTCGACCTGACCGCGGCGGGTCATCGCCGCCAGGCGCGCCATGTCTTGCGGAAAGCGCTCGAACAGCACGTCCAGCAGCCAGCCGGAAAAATGCACGCTGAAGCGGAACTCCGGATAGCGTTCCATGACGCGCAGGAACATGCCGTAGCTGCGGACATGGGCGTCGTCGATGACGGCGGGAAAATTGCCGACGGGCTGGTGGGCGTGAACCCCGAACAGGAGACTGATGGTCATGGATGAATTCAGCTTTGGGAAACAGTGACGCGCCGCA
>JANMTA010000159.1:0-9966 GCA_031389965.1 Betaproteobacteria bacterium | reverse complement strand
GGTTTTTCTGGTTGATGTGCGCACCGGCCTGGTGCCGCAGGACAAAGTCATTGCCGAACTGTTGCGCCGCAGCGGGCGACCGGTACTGCTGGCCGCGAACAAGGGCGAGGGCATGGATCGCGCGGTGGTGGCTGCGGAGTTCTATGAACTGGGTTGCGGCGATCCCTGCGTGATTTCCTCGGCGCACGGCGAGGGTGTGCGCGAACTGATCGAACTGGCGCTGGCACCGTTTCCGGATGAAAGCGAAGCCGATGACGAAGGAGGCGGTCCGCGGGTGGCCATCGCCGGCCGGCCGAATGTCGGCAAGAGCACGCTGGTGAACACCCTGCTCGGCGAAGAACGGATGATCGCCTTCGACATGCCGGGCACCACGCGCGACGCCATCGAGGTGCCGTTCGAACGCAATGGCCGCGCCTACACCCTGATCGATACGGCGGGCCTGCGCCGCCGCGGCCGCGTCTTCGAAACCATAGAAAAGTTTTCGGTGATCAAGACCCTGCAGGCCGTCGAGGAGTCCAATGTAGTGGTGCTGATGGTCGACGCCACCCAGGAAATTTCCGACCAGGACGCCCATATCGCCGGCTTCATCATCGATGCCGGACGGGCGTTGGTGGTCGCCGTGAACAAGTGGGATGCGGTGGACGATTATCGCCGCGAGCAGATCAAGCTGGACATTGCGCGCAAGCTGAACTTCCTCGGCTTTGCCCGCGTGCATTATGTTTCTGCGCTCAAGGGCCAGGGCATCGCCGGCATCCTGACGTCAGTGGACAAGGCCTACGCCGCGGCAATGGCGAAGATGTCGACCCCGAAACTGACTCGCGTGCTGATCGCCGCGATCGAAAAACAGACGCCGCCGCGCCATGGCGCCTTCCGCCCCAAGCCGCGCTACGCCCATCAGGGCGGCAGCAATCCGCCGATCATCGTGATTCACGGCAATGCCCTGGAGCACATACCGGCTTCGTACACCCGTTTTCTTGAACGCTACTTTCTTGAGGCCTTCAAGCTGCAGGGCACGCCGTTGCGCATCCAATACAAGACCAGCACGAATCCCTTTGCCAAGGAAGGTCGGCCGGCGAAGGCGAAGCTTCGGCGCGAAAAGTGAAAAGTCGGCGCCGGTGGCACGGCGCTGCAAAATCGATTACAGTAATTCACTCAAAAAACCAACAATCCTCAAAGGATCATCACCATGAGCAATAAAGGGCAAATGTTACAAGACCCGTTTCTGAACACCCTGCGTCGCGAGCACGTTCCGGTTTCCATCTACCTGGTCAACGGCATCAAGTTGCAGGGGCAGATCGAATCCTTCGACCAGTATGTGGTTCTGCTCAAGAACACGGTGACCCAGATGGTGTACAAGCACGCCATTTCCACGGTGGTTCCTGCGCGTCCGGTCAATTTTGCTTCGGAAGCCGAAGCCGATTGATCACCCCGTTTCGCTGCCGGCGATGGCCAGGAGGGCGTCGCCCTGATGTTTGAGCGTCCCGCCAGCGGCGAAAAGGCAATTCTCGTACAGCTTGATTTCGGTGAAGGCGACTTTGCCGAGCGCCTTTCCGAGTTCAAGCTGCTGGTTGGCAGCGCCGGCGCGCGGCCGCTGGCGGTGGTTTCCGGGAAGCGGGCGAGGCCGGATCCGGCGCTGTTTGCCGGCAAGGGCAAGGTCACCGAGATCGGTGAGGCGGTGCGTTTGCATGAAGCGGATGTCGTGGTGTTCAATCATGATTTGGCGCCGGGTCAGCAACGCAACCTCGAACGTACCCTGGCGTGCCGCGTCGTCGATCGCAGCAGTCTGATTCTGGATATCTTTGCCTTGCGCGCCAAGAGTCATGAAGGCAAACTTCAGGTTGAACTGGCCCAGCTTCAGCATCTGGCGACCCGGCTGGTACGCGGCTGGACCCACCTCGAGCGGCAAAAGGGCGGCATCGGTCTGCGCGGTCCCGGCGAAAAGCAGCTTGAAACCGACCGGCGCCTGCTCGGCAAGCGCGTTTCCCTGCTCAAGGATCGCCTGAAACAGCTGGAGCGCCAGCGCGCAGTGCGCAGGCGTGCGCGCACACGCGGCGAGGTGCTGGCGATTTCCCTGGTCGGCTACACCAACGCAGGCAAGAGCACCTTGTTCAACGCCTTGACCAGGGCCGGTGCCTATGCCGCCGACCAGCTGTTCGCCACCCTGGACACCACTTCCCGGCGGGTATTTGTCGAAGGTGCCGGGCCGATTGTCCTGTCCGATACCGTCGGTTTCATTCGTGATCTGCCGCATGCCCTGGTGGCGGCTTTTCAGGCGACCCTGGAAGAGACCGCGCAGGCGGATATGCTGCTGCACGTGGTTGATTCAGCCAGTCCCGACCGCGACCAGCAGATCCAGGCGGTGGGTGCGGTACTGAAAGAAATCGGAGCGCTCGACGTGCCGCAAATCACGGTGTGGAACAAGATCGATTTGACGGCGGCCAGCCCCGCAATCGAGCGTGACGACTGTGGTAACATTTCCGCCGTTCGACTCAGTGCCCGCAACGGAGCAGGCCTGTCCTTGCTGCGCGAGGCTTTGGCCGAGGTGGCAGTTCGGCATCACGATCTTCCCGCGGCCGCAGCCTGAGAATTCTCTTACTGTTTCTCTTTTTCCACTACCCAAAACATACACACGTGATAGCCGGAATCCTCATGTCTCTCAACGACCACGGCTGGGGCAATCAGCCCGGCGGCGGCAAGCGCGGTGGCGGCAATCAAGGCCCTCCCGATCTCGAAGAACTCTGGCGCGATTTCAATCGCCGCCTGTCCGGACTGTTCGGCAACAAGGGCGGTGGCGACGGTAGCGGTGGCGGTGGCGATGCGGGCAGCCGCATGCCCTCGATCAGCCCCAGGCAGTTCGGCGGTGGCATCGGCATCATTCTGATGCTGGTGGCGGTGGTCTGGCTGGGTAGCAGCTTTTACATTGTCGACGCCTCGCAGCGCGGCGTGGTATTGCAGTTCGGCCGCTTCAAGGAAACCACCGAGCCTGGCCTGCGCTGGCGTTTGCCGTGGCCGATCCAGAGCAATGAAATCGTCAATGTCACCGGTGTGCGCACGGTCGAAGTCGGCTATCGCGGCTCGGACAAGAAACAGGTCCTCAAGGAAGCACTGATGCTGACCGACGACGAGAACATCGTCAGCGTGCAGTTCGCCGTGCAGTACCTGCTTTCCGATCCTCAGGCCTACCTGTTCAACAATCGCCATCCTGATGATGCAGTGATGCAGGCGGCGGAAACCGCGATTCGCGAAGTGGTCGGCAAGAACAAGATGGACTTCGTGCTCTACGAAGGGCGCGACCAGATCGCCGCCAATACCCAGAAACTGATTCAGGACATCCTTGACCGCTACAAGACTGGCATTCTTATCCGCTCGGTCAATATGCAAAGCACCCAGCCGCCGGAACAGGTGCAGGCCGCTTTCGATGACGCCGTCAAGGCGGGACAGGACCGCGAACGGCAGAAGAACGAAGGCCAGGCCTACGCCAATGACGTGATTCCCCGGGCACGTGGCGCCGCATCGCGGTTGATGGAGGAGGCCACCGGCTACCGGCAGCGCATCATCGTCACGGCCGAGGGCGATGCGTCGCGCTTCAAGCAGATCCTGACCGAATACAGCAAGGCGCCGGAAGTGACGCGCAGTCGCATGTATCTGGAAACCGTGCAACAGGTCTACGCCAATACCAGCAAGGTAATGCTCGACGCCAAGGGGCCGGGTAACCTGCTCTATCTGCCGCTCGACAAGCTGATGCAGGCGGCCGGCGCCGCAACTGCCGCGCCGGTGACAGTGGATGTTGCCGCGGTACCGCGCGTCAATCCGGCCGCCGCCGTCGCGACGCCGGACGCGCCGCCGCAGACGGAGCGTTCAGCACCGGGTGATGCGCGCACGCGCGGCAACTTGGGCTCGCGCGAACGGGGAGAACGTTGATGCAGCGCCATCTGTCTTTCGTTGCATCATTCATCTTCGGTTTGCTGGCGTTGTTCGCCATGACGATCTTTACCGTCGATCAGCGGCAGTTCGCGATCATTTTCCAGCTTGGCGAGATCAAGGAAGTCGTTTCCGAGCCGGGCCTGGCCTTCAAGTGGCCGCTGATCCAGAACGTGCGGATTTTCGACAAGCGCATCCTGACGCTGGACGCCCCTGAACCGGAGCGCTTTCTAACTGCAGAGAAGAAGCCGGTGCTGGTGGATTCCTTCGTCAAATGGCGCATCCACGATGTCAAGCAGTACTACGTTTCCGTCGGTGGCGACGAGACCCTGGCCAAAACGCGACTGTCGCAGACCGTCAATGCCGGCTTGCGCGAAGAGTTCGGCCGGCGCACGGTACATGACGTGGTTTCGGGCGCGCGCGACGACATCATGGTCGTGGTGAAGAAGAAGGCCGACGCCGAGATGCGCGCGATCGGCGTCGAAATTGTCGACGTGCGCCTGAAGCGGGTCGACCTGCCGCCGGAAGTCTCCGAGTCGGTATACCGCCGGATGGAAACCGAGCGCAAGCGCGTGGCCAGCGAATTGCGCGCCGAAGGTGCCGCCGAGGCCGAGAAAATCAAGGCCAATGCCGACCGGCAGCGCGAAGTGATCCTGGCCGAGGCCTATCGCGATGCGCAAAAAATCAAGGGCGAGGGCGATGCCAAGGGCGCCGCGATCTACGGGCTCGCCTTCGGCGAGAACCCGGAGTTCTACGCCTTCTATCGAAGCCTCGAAGCCTATCGCGGCAGCTTCAGGAACAAGAGCGACCTCATGGTGATCGAACCCAATTCCGAATTCTTCAAGTACTTGAAGAGCAGCGGCAAGGGCAAGTAATCAGGATCGGTACCGGTTTGCAATGCTCAATCTCCTGCTGCTGGCTTTCGCCCTGATGCTGGTGATCGAAGGTCTCCTGCCATTTCTTGCGCCACGCGTATGGCGCGAAACCTTCCGTCGCGTGACGGAACTGAGCGACGGGCAGATCCGCTTCATCGGCCTGTCTTCGATGCTGATTGGCGTGGTCCTGCTTACAATCTTCCGTTGAGCGCTTATGAATAAATCTACTGCGCGTACCGGATCGGGGCTTGGGCGGTGCTCGCTATTCTCACGTATAACTACATACGTTCCGCTAGCTGCGCTCCGGCCGCGCCCCGCTGCGGCCCGCTCGCTGCGATTTCTTCACAAGCTCTGACCGCCATGGCAAACCGGCGCTGGCTCCTGCCTGAAGCGATTGAAGACGTGCTGCCGCGCGATGCGGCTTGCATCGAGGCTTTGCGGCGCAGCCTGCTCGACGAGTTTGCCGGTAACGGCTACGAATTCGTCATCCCCCCCTTGCTTGAATATGTCGAGTCGCTGCTCACCGGCAGCGGCCACGATCTGGATTTGCGCACCTTCAAGCTGGTTGATCAACTCTCCGGTCGCAGCATGGGTCTGCGCGCCGACCTCACGCCCCAGGTGGCGCGCATCGATGCCCATCTGCTGAATCGCAAGGGTGTTACCAGGCTGTGCTACTGCGGCAGTGCCTTGCACACCTTGCCGGCCGGTTTTAATGCGACACGCGAGCCCCTGCAGATAGGCGCCGAACTCTACGGCCATGACGGGCTGGAGGCCGATATTGAGGTGATTCGCCTGCTGGCCGCCGCCCTGGCTCGATGCGACATCAAGGTATCCCGCTTCGACCTCGGACACGTCGCGGTTTTTCGCGCGCTTGCCAGGAAGGCCGGATTGGCGCCCGAAGCTGAAGAAGAACTGTTTGGCGCCCTGCAAGGCAAGGACGTGCCGACCGTGCGCGAACTGGTGAGCGGGGTTGCCGATCCGGTCCGCTCGGCACTGCTGGCGCTGCCCGAGCTATACGGCGACCGGCGGGTGTTGCTGCGCGCGGCGCAGGCCTTGCCGGCCTTGCCCGAAATCGCTGCGGCACTCTCCGACCTGCAGCGTCTTGCCGACGCCCTTGCCGACTTGCCGCTGAGCTTCGACCTGGCAGACCTTCGCGGCTACCATTATCACAGCGGGGTAGCCTTTGCCGCCTATTGCGCGGGCAACCCGGCCGCCGTGGCCCTGGGTGGCCGTTATGACGATTTCGGTCGGGTCTACGGTCGCGCCCGGGCGGCTACGGGTTTTTCCATGGACTTGCGGGAACTGGCGCGCTTGTCGCCGAATCGCGAGCCGCGCGGGGCGATTCTCGCCCCCTGGCCCGAGGATGATGCGCTGCATGCCGAGGCCTTGCGCCTGCGCGCGCAGGGCGAGCGCGTAGTGCTGGCCCTGCCGGGACACGAAGGCACCTGGCGCGAAGCCGGCTGCGACCGGATTCTGTTACGCAGCGGCGATAACTGGATCATTGAATCCCTGAAGGAAGACTGAAATGGCAAAGAATGTCGTGGTCGTCGGCACCCAGTGGGGCGACGAAGGCAAGGGCAAGATCGTCGATTGGCTGACGGATCATTCGCAGGGCGTGGTGCGCTTTCAGGGCGGCCACAACGCCGGCCATACGCTGGTCATCGCCGGCAAGAAGACCGTGTTGCATCTGGTGCCTTCCGGCATCCTGCGTACCGGCGTCACCTGCTACATCGGCAACGGCGTCGTGCTGTCGCCGGAAGCGCTTATGAAGGAGCTCGACGAACTCGCGGAGGCCGGCATCGATGCCGAGGCGCGGCTGAAAATATCGGAGGCTTGTCCCCTGATCCTGCCCTACCACCAGGCGATCGACGTCGCCCGTGAAGTGGCGCGCGGCAGCAACAAGATCGGCACCACCGGGCGTGGTATCGGCCCCGCCTACGAGGACAAGGTTGCGCGTCGTGGTCTGCGCCTGCAGGACCTGGCCAAGCCGAAGCGTTTTGCCGAGCGGCTGGGCGAGATCCTCGAGTACCACAACTTCGTTCTGAAAAACTTCCACGGCGCTGCGCCCGTCGATTTCCAGCAAGTCTACGACGGGGCCATGGCCATTGCGCCGCGCCTGACCAAGATGATCGCCGATGTGCCGCGGGCGCTCTACGACGCCCACAAGGCGGGGGCGAATCTGTTGTTCGAGGGCGCGCAGGGCACCTTGCTCGACATCGACCACGGCACCTACCCCTTCGTTACCTCGTCCAACTGCGTCGCCGGTGCCGCGGCAGCGGGCGCCGGCGTCGGGCCTGGCATGCTGCACTACATTCTGGGCATCACCAAGGCCTACACGACGCGGGTGGGTGGCGGCCCCTTCCCGACCGAGTTGTATGACGCCCTGGACAAGCAGGATCCGGTGGGCAAGCACATGGCCACCAAGGGCCATGAGTTTGGCGCCACCACCGGGCGTGCGCGGCGCTGCGGCTGGTTCGATGCAGCGGCTCTGAAACGCGCAATCCAGATCAATGGCGTCTCGGGCTTGTGCATCACCAAGCTCGATGTGCTGGACGGTGTCGAGGAACTCAAGATCTGTACCGGCTATCGCATCAACGGGGGTGTTTCCGACATCCTGCCGGTGGGTGCGGATGATCTCGCCTGTTGCGAACCGATCTATGAATCGCTGCCCGGCTGGAAGGGCAGCACCGTCGGCGTCAAGACCCTGGACGGTTTGCCGGCCGAGGCTCGCGCCTACATCAAGCGTATGGAACAACTTTGCGACGTGCCGGTGGACATGATTTCCACCGGGCCGGATCGCGAGGAAACGATTGTATTGAGGCATCCCTTTGAGTAAGGGGCGCAGCAGTCCTGGGATACCGTCCCGGCCCTTAAGGGGCCGGGACATAAAAAGAAAAGGCCGCTAGAAAAATCCTGGCGGCCTTTGCTCATTTCTTTTTTCGCGTACCATGCTTGGTGCCCAGGAAGGGACTCGAACCCCCACGCCTCTCAGCGCTAGTACCTGAAACTAGTGCGTCTACCAATTCCGCCACCTGGGCAGGCGCGAAACGAGGCGCGAATTCTAAAGGAAAAGAGCAGATTGTCAAACAAGTCGCATAACACCCACAAGCTTTCAAAAATTCGTCGCGCCGATCCGCAGTTCGAGCGCGAAAAGGCCAAGTACGAGCAGCCTCTGCCAAGTCGCGAATACATCCTGCAAACGCTGGCGGCGCAGGGTGCGCCGCTGGAACTCGGGCGTATGGTCGAGCTGCTCGATATCCAGCCGTTCGAACTGGAGCCATTCCAGCGCCGGCTGGGAGCCATGGCGCGCGAAGCGCAGTTGATGCAGAATCGGCGCGGTGACTGGTTGATCCCGGACAAGGCCGATCTGGTGCGCGGTCGCGTGGCCGGTCATCCGGATGGCTTCGGTTTTCTGATTCCGGAAGACGGCGGCGCCGACCTTTTCCTGTCCGCCAAGGAAATGGACAAGGTACTGCACGGCGACAAGGCCATCGCGCGGGTCATCGGTGTCGATCGCAAGGGGCGTCCGGAAGGCAAGATCGTCGAAGTGACGGAGCGGGCCAACCGCTTCGTGGTCGGGCGCGTGATCGAAGAGCATGGCGTGCGTTTTGTGGCGGCGGAGAACAAGCGCATCAGCCAGGACATCCTGCTGGCGCCGCCCGAGAAAGGCGCGAAGAAGGCGCTCAAGGCGCAGTCGGGGCAGGTGGTGATGGTCGAACTCATCGAGCAACCGAGCAAGCATTCGCAGCCCATCGGCCGCTTGATCGAAGTCCTGGGCAATTATGCAGACCCCGGCATGGAAATCGAGATTGCGTTGCGCAAACACGAACTCCCTTATGAGTTTTCGAGCGCCGCGCTGGCTGAAGCCAAAAAGTTGCCCGATGTCGTGCGCAAGTCGGACTGGAAGGGCCGCGAAGACGTGACCGGCCTGCCATTGGTGACCATCGACAGCGAGACGGCACGGGACTTCGATGACGCGGTGTTCTGCGAGCGCCAGGGCAAGGGTTTTCGCCTGGTCGTGGCGATTGCCGATGTTTCGCACTATGTGACGGCCGGCGGCGCGCTGGACACTGACGCCTATGCCCGCGGCAACTCGGTGTATTTCCCGCGGCGGGTGATTCCCATGCTGCCGGAAAAGATCTCCAATGGTTTGTGCTCGCTCAATCCGCAGGTGGAACGACTGTGCATGGTGTGCGACATGGCGATCAACGCCACGGGCGTGATCAGCCGTTATCGCTTTTATCCGGCGGTAATGTTCTCGCATGCGCGGCTGACCTATACGGAGGTCGCCGCCGCCTTGTATGAAAAGGACGGTCCTGCACGCGAACGCCTGGCGGCCGTGCTGCCGCATCTGGAGGCACTGGACGCGCTGTACCGGCAATTGGCGAAGGAACGCGTCAAGCGTGGCGCGATCGATTTCGAGACGGTCGAAACGCGCATGATTTTCGATGACCACGGCAAGATCGATCGTATCGAGCCATACGAGCGCAACGAGGCGCATAAGCTGATCGAGGAGTGCATGCTGGCGGCGAACGTCTGTGCCTCGGAGTTTCTGCGCGAGCGCGAGCATCCGTCGCTGTATCGCGTGCATGAAGGGCCGACAGCGGAACGCCTGGTCAAGCTGCGCGATTTTCTCGGCACCTTCGGCTTTCAACTCGGCGGGGGCGATGCGCCCAAGGCTCAGGACTACGCCAAGCTGCTGGAAAAGATCGGCCAGCGCCCTGACCGGCAGCTGCTGCAAACCGTGATGCTGCGATCATTGCGCCAGGCCATCTACAGCCCGGACAATGTCGGCCACTTCGGCCTGGCCTACGAGAGCTATACGCACTTCACCTCGCCGATCCGCCGCTACCCCGATCTGCTGGTGCATCGCGCCATAAAGTCGGCGCTGGCGGCACGGCGCTACGAGCCGGCGGGGGGGGCAAGTACATGGGAAGAAATCGGCCTGCATTGCTCGATGACCGAGCGCCGGGCCGACGAAGCCACGCGCGACGTCGAGGCGTGGCTCAAGTGCTTCTACATGAAAGACCGCGTCGGCGAAATCTTCGAAGGCAGCATTTCCTCGGTGGTGCCCTTCGGCATTTTCGTCGCGCTGGACGGGGTGTTCGTCGAAGGCTTGGTGCACGTTTCCGAACTCGGCCAGGATTATTTCCATTTCGAGGAGAAGTCG
>JANMTA010000408.1:0-1538 GCA_031389965.1 Betaproteobacteria bacterium | reverse complement strand
CAGCGGCGGCGTGTAGCCCGGCGATGACGAACCATAGAGTGCCACCAGCGGGCGCTCCAGCGCCGCGGCGACATGCATCAGGCCGGAGTCGTTGCTGACCACGCAACGCGCGGCGGCGATCAGGTCGATGGCCTGTTCCAGTGTGCTGCGCCCGCACAGATTGCGCGCAGCACCGCCTGCCGCGGCGGCGATTTCATCGCCGACGACGGTGTCCTTGTCCGAGCCGATCAGCCAGACCGGATTCTGTGGCGTCGCGACGAGCCGCGCCAGTGCGGCAAAGTGTTGCGCCGGCCAGCGTTTGGCGGGGCCATATTCGGCGCCGGGACAGAAGATGACGGGGTTCGCGTCGAGCGGCAGATCGAGCGCATGCCGCGCGGCCTGCTGCTGCTCGCGGGTCGAACTCAGGTGCGGTGGCGGCAGGCGGGCGGGCAGCGGCCCGGCCAGTGCGGCGTAGCGCTGCACCAGTTGCGGATGGCGGCCGACGTCGAGCCGATGGCGCTCGTTCAGCAGCAGATAGCGGCTCTCGCCCTGGTAGCCGATGCGCCGGGCAATGCCGGCGAAGAAGGGAACCAGCGCCGACTTCCATGAGTTCGGCAAGACGTAGGCGTGCGAATAGTCGGCGCTGGCGAGACGGCGACCCAGGGCGAAGCGTGCGCCCAGATTGAACTCGCCATGCTTGAACGGATTGACGCTGACCGCATCAACCTCGGCCATACGCGCCAAGAGTGGTGCCGACCAGGCCGCGGCCAGCACCTCGATGCGGGCGGCCGGATTGTTGCGCTTGAGCAGCGCGAAGAGCGGCTGGGCGAGTATCGTGTCGCCGATCCAGGACGGAGCGACGACAAGGATCTTCATTGCAAAAGAAATGTCAGATCTTGTGACGAAACTTAATGATGGCCCTTGGGGCGCTCGCCGGTAAAGCGATACACCGTGCCGCAGTAGGGGCAGGCGGCCTCGCCTGTGGGGCTCTTCAGCAGGTCGATGAAGACGCGCGGATGGCGGGCCCACAAGGGCGCACCAGGACGCGGACAGGCGAGCGGCAGATCGTGCGCGGTGATGGCAACCTGGCTTTGCGATTCGTCGAGTGTGGACATGATTGACCTCAAGCGTGATTAGACATGACTGAGCCAGTCGGCGTGGGCCGGCACTTTGCCGTTGACCACGTCGAAGAACAGGCTCTGGATTCTGCTGGTGACCGGGCCGCGGCTGCCGCTGCCGATGGTGCGGTTGTCGAGTTCGCGGATCGGCGTGACTTCCGCCGCCGTACCGGTGAAAAAGGCCTCGTCGGCGATGTAGATGTCGTCGCGCGTGAGGCGCTTGGCCACGACCTTGTAACCGAGTTCGGCGGCCAGCGTGATGACCGTGTTGCGTGTGATGCCCATCAGCGCCGAGGCGATTTCCGGTTCGTAGATCACGTCGTCCTTGACCACGAACAGGTTTTCCCCGGCGCCCTCGGCGACGAAGCCGTCCACGTCGAGCAGCAGGGCTTCGTCGTAGCCGTCTTCGGTGGCTTCCATGTTGGCCAGGATCGAGTTGGC
>JANMTA010000406.1:0-3207 GCA_031389965.1 Betaproteobacteria bacterium | reverse complement strand
CGATCGAGTCGGCACTGTCGCCGGGGCGGAATCCTGCGCGGTCGAACAGGCAGCGCGTCAGCGCGTTGGCCGCGGCGAAGCCGACCGTCCTGGCGAAAAAGTCGGCGCTGGCGTAACGGCGCGCCACGGCCAGGGCATCGGCGCCGGCCAGGCCGAGGCTGTCGCCTGCATCGCGCAGCCGTGCCAGTGTGTCGTCGAGCAGCACGTAGGACAGGCCGAGCGATCCGTCATCCAGTTCCAGCGCGCAGAACTCGCCCTTGTTGTCGGCGACGGCTTGCAGCGGCGGCAGATGCAGGCCGCGGATGCGCGGCAGGGGGCCGTGGGCGGCGAAGGCATCGAGCTGCGCCAGGTATTCGGTGGCGAAGTTCATTGGCTATCTCCGGTTTCGTCAGCGGATTTGCCGCGGTGGTGGCCTGCAATCACGGCTGCCGATGCCGCTGCGCCGGCAACGGTCCCTGCCTGATTTTCTGCGCTGCGCAGGGCGCCGGGAAAATACATCGCGGTCAGTCGATGCGAATGGATCGGCGAATCGACATTGGAGCCGCCATAGCGACGCCAGTCGCGCACCGGGTAGATGCTGTCGGCCACTTCCAGCAGGCCGATGGTTTCCCGGTCGGCGATCAGCACGCCCTGCACGCGCAGGCCGAGGTCGCGCTTGACGGCGGCCAGCCGCGCGGCGAGTTCCGGCGTGGCGCCGAATTCGCCGTCGGTGGCGAGCAGCAGGTCGGCCTGCTGCCAGTGCTGTTCTTCCAGCTTGGCGATGACGCGCTCCAGCGGGCCGCAGATGTCGGTGCCGCCGCGAAACGCCTGGCCGAGGAATTCGGTGACGCGCGCGATGCCCGCGTTGTCGACCCCCAGTTCCATCTCGACCAGTTCCTCGGGGCCGCCGAAGGCGAAGACATGGCAGGGCCTCTGCTGGGCATGTGCGCTGCGCATGGCTTCGAGCACGACGGCCTTGGCCACCGCCTCGGCGCCGCCCTGCATCGAGCCCGAGGTGTCGACGCAGACCAGGATCGGCCCCAATTCCAGCCGTTTGGTGGCTTTCAGTCCGGGACGCGGCTGCATCACCGGCGACTGGTGCAGGCGCACTTCCGTCAGGCGATCGTCGTCCTCGTAGCTGAGCAGCGTGCGTTCGGCGCGCCGCGCGTGCCACACCAGGCGCAGGCGCGGATGGCCGAGCAGCATGGACTCGGCCGGCAGCATGCGCGCGATGCGGTCGGAGCGGTGGATGCCGCGCGTCTCCCCGGGCATGTCGGGGACGCGCACGGTGCGCGACTCCGCACGCAGGGCGACGGCCGGTTCCATGACTTCGACGCTGGACTGGCTGGCCGCGTCATCCTGTGCCGATTGCCGCGAACGGCCGAGCCCGCGAATGATCCTGGACAGTTCCTGCAGGCGTTCCAGCAGGCGGCGGATGCGCAGCACTTCCTGCCAGCCGGAGGAATGCAGCAGGCCGCGCATCTGGTCCCAGCGCTCGTGCTTGCAGTCGTCGGGCACCAGGCCGAAGACCTCGACCAGTTCATCGATCTGGCCGCAATGCTCCTGCCAGTCCTCGACGAAGGCGGCGATGGCCATCTGCATGGCCTGTTCCTCGCCGGCGCCGCGATCGACATGGTCGACGATGAAATCGAGGTGGAACAGGATGCTCATCAGCACCGTGTCGGTCAGTTCCTGCTGGCCGCTGCAGTAGCGGGCAAGATCCAGTCGGGCGATGGCTTGGTTCAGGGCCCGGGCGATCGGCAGCGGCGGCCAGAGCCAGTTTTCCGGCGCAGAGATGGCGCCACGGACGAGATCCCGGCGCAGTTCGGCCAGCGCGTCCAGACGCGGTTCCAGGCTGCCCTGCGAGTGGGTCATCCCGCCCAGCCAGAGGGAGCGCGCCAGTCCGTCAAGCATCGCCAGGCGGCGCTCGCCGCCCGCGAACAGCAGCGGTGCCGGCAAGGGTGGTGGCGAGTTCACGCGGCGTCGAGGGCGTCGTGAGCCACCGCTTCGGGTATCACGCCATTGTCCCGTTCCAGCTGTGGCAGTTCGAGGAAGCCGCTGCGCGCTTCCCGCGCGCGGGCGGCAAGCTCGTCGATTGCGGTGGCGGTGGACGCCAGGATGATTCCGGCGCGGGCGGTCAAGCCCGCGTTGAGCCAAAGGCTGTGCGCTGCAAAGGCGGCGAGATCCTGGCGCTGCGCGGCGATCTCACCGGCATAGCCGGCGATGCGTTCGAGCAGGGACTCGACCTGGCGCACGCGGGCGCCGATGTGCGATGCGCCATAGCGCCGGCGCCGACTGTAGCTCATGCGCGGGGCCGCGGCGCCGCCCTTGGCGTCGCCGACTTCGTTGGCCAATTCGGTGGCCAATTCTGCGGCCAGCTCAGTGGCCAACTTCGTGGCCAACTTCGTGGCCGAAAATTTCAGGCGGCCGGAGTCGTCGTAGTCCAGGTCGTTGGCCTTCAGTTCCGCATCGAGCTGTGCCTCGAAGGCTTCGACCACGCGCATCAGGCGCGCCGGCGAGAAGGCCTCGCGCACTCCGAGCCGGGCGGCCAGCCAGTCGGCCACTGCCGCCTGGCGTGGGGCATCCGGTGCGGTGAGCCAGGGCAGCAGCAGCAGGTCCCACAGCGTCACCGACGGGCGGCCTTCGCTCGCTGCGGCGACGCGCAACAGCCAGACGATCTTTACCCAGCGCCGGTCGGAAACATGGATCGGAAGCTCGGCGAAGTGCTGGCGCAACTCGGCCAGCACCGCCACGAAGTCGGCAGGCACCGCGACCGAGGCGGCCTCCGCGGCGAGGCGGGCAAGGTCGCCGGCATCGAGGCACAGCTCGGCGCCGGGCGCTTGCCAGTCGCGGCCGCGGCCGGCATCGAGCAGGGCGCCGAAATTCTCGCTGCTGACCGCCGCCACCGGCAGGCGCACCAGAAAGCGGTCGAAGAAGGCCTCGCCGATTTCATCTTCCGGCACCTCGTTGGTGGCGCCGATGGCGCTGATCAGGGGACAGCGCTGACGCCCGGCGCCATTGTCGAATTCGCGTTCGTTGAGCAGGGTCAGCAGGGCGTTGAGTATCGCGCTGTTGGCCTTGAAGACTTCATCGATGAAGGCGATCGACGCGTCCGGCAGGAAGCCGTCGGTGTGGCGCTCGTAACGATCCTCCTCCAGCGCCTTGATCGACAGCGGCCCGAAGAGTTCTTCCGGTACCGAGAAGCGCGTCAGCAGGCGCTCGAAATAG
>JANMTA010000197.1:0-3440 GCA_031389965.1 Betaproteobacteria bacterium | reverse complement strand
GCGCAAGGCCGGCGCCGACGCCATCGTCTCGCCCAACTTTACCGGCGGCATGCGCATTGCCTCGGCGATGATCCGGCCGCACGTGGTGTCCTTCCTCGACGAGATGCTGCGCGCCGACCACAAGCTGCGCGTCGAGGAAGTTGACGTGCCGCAGAGCTTCGTGCCCAAGGCCCTGGGCGAGTTGCGGCTCAAGGGATCGAGCTACATTCTTCTCGCGGTGCGCACGCGTGGCGACTGGGCCTTCAATCCCGCCGCCGACTTCATCGTCGAACCCGGCCACACCCTGATCGCGATGGCCTCGCCGCACGGCCGCGCCGAGATGGAGTCGGCGCTGTTGTTGCGGGACGACTGATTAGCGGGTCTGGATGGGGCGCGCCGTGGTGACGAAGATCAGGGTACGCGCTTCGCGGATGTCGGCGTGCAGGGCTTCTACCAGTGGCGGATTGAGCGGCTTGTCGGCGCGCCAGTCGATGATGAAATTGGCGCCCGAACCGCCCGATGAATCCGAGCGCGGCACGTAGAGCTCATAGGTGCCGAGAGGCGGGATCGTCTGCGGTTTCTGCAGGAACTCGCGCAGCAGCTTGCCCTCGGTGTTGTAGTAGCGTGCGCTGACGACCGTCATGGCGGCGCCGGGGTCGGTGTTGCGAATGCTGATATGGGTGGATACCAGTGTCTCCGAGGGCTTGCCGGTCCGCGGGTTGATGTCGCCGTGGTAGAGATGCGAATAGATCGGCAGGTAGAGTGACTGACCGGCGGAAAGCGGCGGAATCGCCTGCGCGGCGGCGAGGGCATGCAGGCAGAACAGGGCTAAGAACAAAAGCTGACGGGCGAGCGAGCGCACGACGGGTCTCCCGTGAAATGGCATGGCCGCAACTATAACCGACCCGTGTCGTCCCGCTTCACTTTGCTGCCCGGATTCCTTCAGCAGTGATCATGCCCGGCATGCCGGGGCCCGATGCTGGTAAGCTGTTCGCGACGCCTGTATGCCGCTCGTATTGTCACCCGTGAGTGTTCCCGCAACCTCTTCATTCAACCCTGTTGGGCAGGAAGATTGACGCCATGAAATACGCAAAAATCGCCGGTCTGTTGGTTGTTGCCTACCTGTTGAATCTTACGGCTCCGGCGATTCTTGAGCGCTTCGCCCAGCTCGGGGGGGCGGAGACGGCGATCGCAAATTCGCTCTGGTGCATGGGGCTGTTTCTGGTGTTTGGCTGGGCCTGCAGCAAGTTGGCCGAAGGTACCGTATTTCCCAACTTCACCCTGCAGCTTCTGGTGGGGATCGTCCTGCATGATGCGTTGGCGCCGATTGCAGCGCAGATCATGCTTGCGGTGGTGGTGTGCACGGCGCTCGCCGCCATCATCCTGAAAGGCGGCGGCGACGAACTGGACCGGAACGATATCGTCAAGATCGCCTTCCCCACCGTGATGATTGCCGTTGTTGGCTATCTCATCACCTTCTTCGTCATGTTCCCGCTGTTGATGTTGCTGGGACTCGACGGCAAGACCGCTGCCCTGCTCGGGGCCATCCTCGGTTCCACCGATCCGGCGGCGCTGATTCCGACGCTGAAAAGAATCGTCTTCAAGGACGAGTACAAGCGCCTGTCAAGCATTTCGGTGGCGGAAAGCGCCCTCAACGATGCCGTCGGTGCCATCTTTACCGCGGCCGTTGCGTCGATGATTCTGGCTGGCACGCCGGTGGATACCCTGGGCGGCCTGGTTTCAGGACTTTTCAGTGCGGCAAACATGCTGAATCTGGGGGGGCAATTCCTGTTCGGCACCATCGCCGGCGTGATCGGATGGGGCGCCATGTACGGCTATGAAGTCTACAAGGCGCGGGACAACGAACGTGAAGTAGGCGAGACCAGCTACGATTTCGCGATAGTGCTGGCCATTCCGCTGGTGACTTTCCTGCTGGCGCAAGTCATTCATGGCAATGGCTTCCTGGCGGCATTTGTCGCCGGTTTGCTGGCCAACTACAACCACGGCAAGGAATATTTTCGTACCACGCTGCACACCATGGAGATCAAGATCGAGAGCATTGCCAAGCCGACGATTTTCATGATGGTGGGCCCTTTTGTCGCCTTGGGCGATCTGTGGGATACCGCCGTCCTGGGCCTGCTGGTGTCGCTGTTTTTCATTCTCGTCGCGCGGCCCGTGGCGGTCATGCTGTCCATGCTGCCGACCGACCTCAGCATGAAAGACAAGCTGTTCATGAGCATTGTCCGCGAGACCGGGGTAATACCGGTCGTGCTGGCGGTGATCACCGTTGCCCAGTTCCCGGAACTGACCCTGCTCATGCCGCTGACCGCCTGGGTGGTCATCTGGACGCTGACCTTGCTGCCGGCAATCACCCCCTGGTGGTCGAGAAAGCTGGGCGTTGTGCAATAGCCATCCCGGATCCGTTCGCGGGACTTGAACTTTCGTAGAATCGCAGCATCTATGTTGGCGCACGCGATGAAACGCGTCGCGCAACGAGCCTTTACCCGGAGAACCCAATGAAACGCATCGTACTGTTTCTCGCCACCAACCTTGCCGTGATGCTGGTGCTGTCGATCGCCGCCAGCCTGCTGGGGGTGAATCGCTACCTGACTGCCAACGGCCTCGATCTGGGCATGCTGCTGGCCTTCGCCGGCCTCATCGGTTTTGGCGGCGCCTTCATTTCGCTGGCCATGTCGAAGATGATGGCCAAGTGGTCCACCGGGGCGCGCATCATCGACAGTCCCTCGACCTCGACCGAGTTCTGGCTGGTCGAGACGGTGCGCAAGCAGGCGGAGAAGGCCGGCATCGCGATGCCCGAAGTTGCCATCTACGAAGGCGCGCCGAACGCCTTCGCCACCGGTCCCAGCAAAAACAACTCGCTGGTCGCGGTATCCACCGGTCTCCTGCAGAGCATGAGCAAGGAGGAGGTCGAGGCGGTGCTGGCGCATGAAGTCAGTCACGTCGCCAACGGCGACATGGTGACGCTGACGCTGATCCAGGGCGTGGTCAATACCTTCGTGATTTTCCTGTCGCGCATCGTCGGCTATCTGGTCGACAGCTTCCTGCGCCGCGGCGACAGCCAGTCTTCCGGTCCCGGCATCGGTTACATGGTCACCGTGATCGTTTGCGACATCCTGTTCGGCGTGCTGGCCAGCATTGTCGTCGCCTGGTTCTCGCGCCAGCGCGAGTTCCGCGCCGAAGCCGGCGCCGCCGGCTTGATGGGTTCGCCGCGGCCGATGATGGCGGCGCTGCAGCGCCTCGGCGGTCTCGCGGTCGAGCCGCTGCCGAAGGCCCTGGCGAGTTCCGGTATTGCCGACAGGCCGGGCTGGATGGCACTGTTTTCCAGTCATCCGAGCATGGAAGAGCGCATCGCCGCGCTGTCTGCTCAAGGTCGGTGAGATTTCCTTCGCTTCGGCGCAACGGCAGGCCCCCGTAGTTTGCGGGGGCCTTTGTTTTGGTGC
>JANMTA010000386.1:0-4759 GCA_031389965.1 Betaproteobacteria bacterium | reverse complement strand
GACGGTATCCCCTGGTGGGATATGTCGCTGTGCGAGCGCGCGACGCGTACAGTAGACTAGATATTTTATTTAACGTGAAACAACATATTCGGAGCGACTGGTGATAGTCGAGCGCAGCGAGCAAATCAATAGCCTCCCCGCGAGGGGGCGAGGCGGGAATTCGCGACGCATGCGTCGAGCCGCCGCAGCCGGCTGGCTGTGCAAAGCCAGCCGTGGGCCGCGCAGCGGATGGGAGGGGCGGGCCTTCAATTCGCCTTTCGCGTGTTTCATCCTCGGCGGGTGGCGCTCGGTGCCATGAGCGTTAGGATCGCCTTGCCCACCCGCAGCATGAGCCCGACACCCGCTCCCGATTCGAGATCAAGCTATACCGGCGTTGCCATCGGCCTGCACTGGCTGATCGCGGTGGCCATCATCGGCAGCTTTTCGGTCGGCCTGTACATGGTCGACTTGCCGCTGTCGCCGCAGAAACTCAAAATCTACTCCTGGCACAAATGGGCCGGCGTAACGATTTTCCTGTGCGTCGTGCTGCGCCTGGGCTGGCGCCTGTTGCATCGTCCGCCCGAACTGCCCGCTACAATGCCCGCCTGGCAGCGAAACATCGCCGGAGCGACGCATATACTGCTTTACCTGCTGATGTTTGCCGTGCCGCTTTCCGGCTGGCTGATGAGTTCGGCCAAGGGATTCCAGACCGTCTGGTTCGGCGTATTGCCGCTGCCGGACCTGCTGGACAAGGACAAGGAACTGGGCGACCTGCTGCTGCAACTTCATGTGCTGCTGAACTTCAGCATGGCGGCCCTGGTCTTCGTCCACAGCGGCGCCGCGCTCAAGCACCATTTCTTCGACCGCGACGAGGTATTGGCACGCATGATCCCGCTTCTGCGCAACACCGCTACCGGAGCCAGCAAATGAAGTTTTTAAAAACAGGCATTGTCCTCGGCTACGCGCTGGCAATCACGGCGCCCGCCGCGCAGGCCATCGAGTTCAATCAGCTCCAACTCAACAAGAGCTCGCTCAGCTTTGTTTCGAAGCAGATGAACGTGCCGGTCGAAGGCAGCTTCAGGAGCTTTCGCAGCAAGCTTTCCTTCGACCCGGCCAAGCCGGCGGCGGCCAAAGCCGAGCTGGAAATCGACCTGGCCAGCATCGATGCCGGCTCGAAGGACGCCGACGACGAAGTCGCGAGTAAAGACTGGTTCAATACCAAGGCCTTTCCTGTCGCGAAATTCGTGTCGACCTCGGTCAAACCGCTGGGCGGCAACCGCTACGAAGTCGCCGGCAAGATGACCCTCAAGGGCAGGACGCTGGACCTGACGACACCTGTCACGGTGACCCGGCAAGGCAACAGTGCCACCTTCGAAGGCAGCCTGGTGCTCAAGCGCGCCGACTACGGCATCGGCGACGGCATCTGGGCCGACTTCGGCACCGTCGCCAATGAAGTGCAGATCAAGTTCCGTCTGGTGGCCGGCGCAAGCACAGCCACCGCGAAAAAACCCCCAGCCATTTCCAGTCAGGAGAAGAACCGATGAATAAAATCGCTCTCGTTGTTGCCTTGTCAGCTTTCTCTGCCACCGCCCTCGCCGCCCCCGAGACCTTCAACATCGACCCCAACCATACCTTCCCGCGTTTCGAATACAACCACTTCGGCTATTCCAACCAGCAACACCGCTTCGAAAAGACCAGCGGCAAGATCGTGCTCGATCGCGCGACCAAGACCGGATCGGTGGAGGTGAGCATCGACGCCAAGTCGGTCAACACCGGCTCTGCGCTGTTCAACGGCCACATCCAGGCCGCGGACTTCTTCGATACCGACACGTACCCGGTCATCACTTTCAAGTCGAGCGCAGTCAAGTTCGATGGCGACAAGCCGGTCGCGGTCGACGGCAATCTGACCATCAAGGGCGTGACGAAGCCGGTAACCCTGACCGTAACCAACTTCCATTCCATGCCGCACCCGATGCTGAAGAAGGACGCGATCGGCGCCAACGCAGTCACCAAGGTCAAGCGTTCCGAATTCAACATGGGCAAGTACGCGCCCTCCGTCAGCGACGAAGTCACGCTGACCATCGCCGTCGAAGCGATCAAGGAATAGATCACGGAGGAGGTAGAGCGGACGTAGGGGACAAGGGCGGACTGTAGGGCCGACTTCAGTCGGCCAACCACCCCGGCCGGCTGAAGCCGGCCCTACACCGCCATCCCCCGGCCGGCTGAAGCCGGCCCTACAGCGCGATTGCGGCGGCCTCGTGCGAAAGCGCTGCGATGGCGGCTTCGTCCATGTCGAGCAGGTGCAGGCCGAGCGCGGCGAAATGGATGCGTCCTGCCTCGGCGGCGTCCGCCAGAATCGCCGTATCGCCAGCGCCGACTTTTGTAGCGGCATAGGCCTCGACCAGGCGCGGAAACAGTTCGCGACGCAGACCATCGAAGGTGGAAAACCAGAAATGCAGCGATTCGCTCGCGCCCCGCTGCAGCAATCCCGGCAAGGTCACCAGGCAATCCGCGAGGTTGTCGCGCACGGCGCGCGCCAGCAGTTCGGCGCGCTTGCCGGCAAAGCCTTCCAGCCTGCGCGACCAGTTGCTCCCGAGCACGCGGCCGGCGGCGAGTTCGCCTTCCTCGTGCAGCACCAGGGTTTCGATTTCACGCTCGCTCATGCGCTCGATGGCCGCCTGCGGATCGACGTCGAAGCCGTAACCGAGCAGCGCCGACTTCAGCGCTCCGTCCTGCTGCTTGACGTTCCAGCCTTCGGCTTTCTCCCACAGCCACTGCCGCAGCGCCTCGCGGCGCACGATCAGGGTGCTGCCCTGCGACGCCGCCGGGATGGCCGACACATCGCGCGCATATTCGCAGCCGCAGACCAGCAGCTGCGCCTCGCCCCGCTGCTCCTGACGGTCGAGCTGGCCGAGGAAGAAATGCGGCTTGTGAAAACGTCCGATACCGGCGCCATACACCAGCCCGCTGCCGGCCAGCGCCGCATTGACCTGTTCGGCAGCGAAGGCATCGAAGTCGCAGCCGGCCACCGGCACCGCGACGAACTCCTCGTCGGCGAGCTTCTCCCAGCGCGCTTCGCGTTCGGCAATCCAGCGCCCGACCTCATCGCGCGGCGGCGACGCGCCGTAGGGCAGTTGATGTTCCCAGCGGTAAAACTCGCGCATGCCGAGCAGGTAAGTGCACAGGCTGACATCACGTGCGTGGCGCGCGTCGGCGATGTCGCAGTTGGTCTGCACTGCATTCACCAGCGCGGCCATGCCGGCGATCATTTGGTGTCTCCGGCATGGCGGCGGCGCGCCTTCCATGCCGCCACGCCCTGCACGACTTCCGAAAACGGCAGCTCGTCGAGCTCGCCATACCGCTCCGCGGCGAGACTCACCAGGCGCCGCACATTCGGCGCCGTTGCAGCAGAATCGAGCAGAGCCTTCAATCCGTCAAGGCCGCCGCACTGGATTTTCATCGCCATGGCGTGCGGCAGAATGCGCTGCGTCGCGATGAGCCCCAGGGCGAAGCCCGACTTCTCACGCAGCAAGTCGGACATCTGCGTGCAGGCCGCATGTGCGGCAGCTTGCGTGCAGGCAATGCTCTCGCGCTCGGCGATCTGGTGACTCACCGCCAGATCGCACACCGCATGCCGCGCCAGCAGCGCCCGTTCAAAGACGCAAGGCAGGCGGTTGATTTCGCCCCGGACGTTGCGGAAGGCGATTTCATCCACCGGACTAGTAATCCTCTCCCGTCATCGGCTCTTCGCCGCGCGGCTCGTTGAGGAGTTCCTCGGCCTGCAGTTCATTGTCGGCAAAGATGGTCTTGATCAACTCGCCGGCGGCGAGTCCGGTGTCGCGGCGCAGGCGCTTGGCCTCGTTCGAGGCCTCCTTGAACACCTCGAACTGGCTGATCTTTGCAAGCTGGCGCACCGGCCCGATGGGGGTCACGCGATAAATGTAGTACGGCATCGGATCAGGCCCTCATTCCACGTAGCGTTTGGTGGCGCGGCGGGTGCCGGGCCGGGATTTCTGGATGATGACGCCCTTGACCGCGTCCAGCCCGCCAATATCCGCCGCCGGATAGGCCGGGTTCAGCGCCTGCAGGCGCCAGCCCGTACCATGGCGCACCAGTTGGCGGAAGATCCATTCGCCGGCCAGTTTCGCCAGCACGAAAGAACCGTCGGTGGCCAGACCTTCCGGCTCGATCAGGATCACTTCGCCTTCGAGGAACTCCGGCTCCATGCTGTCGCCCAGCACCATCAGGGCGAAGGGCTCGGCCGAAGAACAGGCTTCGAGCTCGGGCTCGACGCCCTGCGGATGAATCGGAATCGTGCGGCGTGGCTGGGTCATGGCTTCACAATGCCTCGACATGCAGCTGGCCCGGCGGCACGCCCGCAGCCAGCAGCGCAGCGGCCAGGGGTTCCACCGCTGCTCCGGCACCCGCAAGATAGACATCGCTCCCCGCCAAGGCGACATCCGCCGCGAGAACGACCGGCAGTTCATCGCTCGTCAGCGCCCGATAGCTGAACTCGTCGAGTGCCGCAGCCCAGGCGCGGCACTGGTTGGGCAGGTACTGGCCGCCGGCCTGCGCGGCTACCCAGTAGAGCGTGATCGACTCGGCGGCATCGACCGCGATGGCGTGTTCGATCAGGCTGTTGATCGGCGCGAAGCCTTCTTCGACGGCGATGAATACCAATGGCCGCGGCGAACTGTTTTCCAGCACGAAGGTGCCCCATGGTCCCCACACCGAAACATCGTCGGCAAGCCTGACGCGGCCATCGAACAGGCAGGCTGAA
>JANMTA010000352.1:0-3006 GCA_031389965.1 Betaproteobacteria bacterium | reverse complement strand
GGTAGTCGCTCGGGTCATTGCTCATGATGGCAATGCTGCCGACGCCCAGCGCGGCAAGCTCCCGCGTGTCGCGCACGATGCGGTGGATCACCGCCTTGACATAGGGGCAGTGATTGCAGATGAACATCACCAGCAAACCCCGCGGGCCGCGGGCGCTGGCCAGGCTGTGACGCTTGCCATCGACGCCCGGCAGGTCGAAATCGATGGCGGCGCGGCCGAAGTCGCAGACGGGCGGGGAAAGGCTGACCATGCGTGGTCTCCTGAATTTGGCGATAATCGCCACATGATACCGAGATTCTTCTGCCCCTTCCCGCTGCACCCCGGCGCCACGGTCGAGCTTGCGGCCGAGGCGGCCCACCACGCGCTGAAGGTTTTGAGAGTCGGCGCTGGCGACACGGCGATGCTGTTCGATGGGCGTGGCGGGCAGTGGCGGGCCACGCTCCACCCGGCCGGCAAGACCTTGCGCGCGACATTGAACGAATTTGACGACAGCGAATTCGAGCCGCCGCTGGTTCTGACGCTGGTGCAGGGCCTGCCCGCCAGCGACAAGATGGATTGGGTGGTGCAGAAAGCCGTTGAACTGGGAGTCAGCCGCATCCAGCCGGTCGCCGCAAAACGCAGCCTGGTTCGGCTTTCCGGCGACCGCGCGGCGCGGCGCGTCGAACACTGGCGCAATATCGCGATCGCCGCCTGCGAGCAATCCGGGCGCAATCGCCTCCCCGCGGTGGCAGCAATTCTTGATCTGCCGCAATACCTTGGCATCGCGGCGAGTGAAAATGCATTACGCTTCGTTTGCGCGCCGGGTGCGGCCGGGTCGTTGCGCGACCTGAAGGCACCCGAAGGTCCGGTCAGCCTGCTGGTTGGCCCGGAAGGCGGCTTCGAGGAGGAGGAATTGTTGGCGGCACACGCCGCCGGCTTCCAGCCAATCAGCTTGGGACCGCGGGTGTTGCGCACCGAAACCGCCGGACTTGGCGCTGTGGCGGCAATGATGGCACTTTGGGGAGACTGGTAATGTTCGAATCCGCAGAAATCGGTCACAAGATAGAAAAGGACATCTATCGCAAGGCGGTTCCGGAACTGCGCGCCGCGCTGCTCGACGCACAGTTCGACCTTAAGGAAAACGGCAAGATCCCGGTCATCGTGCTGGTCAGCGGCCAGGACGGCGCCGGCAAGGGCGAGACCATCAACGTGCTCTACGAGTGGATGGACCCGCGCTTCATCTCGACCTTGGCATTTTCGGAACCGACCGACGAAGAACGCGACCGGCCGTTCATGTGGCGCTATTGGCGCGCGCTGCCGCCCAAGGGGCGCGTCGGCATCTTCGCCGGCTCGTGGTATTCCGACCCGATCCGTCATCGCATCATGGGCGAAATGTCGAAGGGCGAGCTGGACGCCCGCATCGACCAGATCAACCGCTTCGAGTCCATGCTGGTCAATGAAGGCGCGCTGGTACTCAAGTTCTGGTTTCATCTGACCAAGGACGGGCAAAAGAGGCGGCTGCGGGCGCTGGAAAAAGACCCGCGCACCGCCTGGCGCGTGACCAAGTGGAACTGGGATCGCCTGAAGACCTACGACAAGCTGCAGGATGTCGCCGGGCATTTGCTGCGCATGACCAACACGCCCTGGGCGCCGTGGATCATCATCGAAGGCACCGACGATCGCTATCGTTCCCTCACCGTGGGCAAGGTACTGCTCGATGCGATGCGGCAGAAGCTCGCCAGCGGCGACAAGCAGGACACGCCGGTAGCGCCGCCGATGCGGGTGAATATCGACGGCCGCAACCTGCTCTCCGAGCTCAACCTCAAGCTGAAGCTGACCGAGAACGAATACGACGATCAACTGGCACACTGGCAGGGCAAGCTCTCGGAACTGGCGCGCGACCCGCGCTTCAAGGGACGTTCGCTGGTGTGCGCCTTCGAAGGCGCGGATGCCGCCGGCAAGGGCGGCGCCATTCGCCGCATCGCCGCATCGCTGGATGCCCGGCAATACCAGGTCATCCCGGTCGCCGCACCGACCGAGGAGGAACGCGCCCAGCCCTACCTGTGGCGCTTCTGGCGCCACATGCCCCGCCGGGGCAGGTTTGCCATTTTCGATCGCACCTGGTACGGCCGCGTCCTGGTCGAACGCGTCGAGGGTTACTGCTCGGAAAATGACTGGCTGCGCGCCTACTCCGAGATCAACGACTTCGAGCACGAGTTGTCGGAGGCCGGCGCCATCGTCTGCAAGTTCTGGCTGCAGGTCAGCCAGGAAGAACAGTTGAAGCGCTTCAAGGAACGCGAGAAAATCGAGTTCAAGCGCTTCAAGATCACCGAGGAAGACTGGCGCAACCGCGAGAAATGGGATGCCTACCAGCAGGCCATTTGCGACATGGTGGACCGTACCAGTACCGGCAAGGCGCCGTGGACGCTGGTCGAAGCCAATGACAAGAGCTACGCGCGAGTCAAGATCCTGCGCACCCTGTGCGAAAGGCTCGAAGCCGAACTGGAAGGCAGGCCGGTAGCGAAGGCGAAGCCGGAAAAGCCGGGCAAGGCGGACAAGGCAGACAAGGACAGGAAGGCCGGCAAGGCGCAGAAGAAGCAGGCGGAAACGATACTGCCGGCGGCCGCCAAGCAAACGCCGCCCGCACCGAAGCCCCGGCTCAAGGCACCTGCCGCAGCGAAGGCTTCCGGCGCAGGCAGGGCCATCACCACGAAGAAAGGCAAGCCCGCTACATGACCCTGGAAACCCGCAGCAGCCAGCCCGACACCGACGCCCGCCTGGTTGCCTGGGTGCGCCAGGCGGCACCTTACATCCATGCCTTTCGCGGCCGCACCTTCGTCATCGCCTTCGGCGGCGAGGTGCTCGAAGCAGGCGCCGCGCAGGCGTTGATCCATGACATCGCCCTGCTCGACAGCATGGGCATCCGCCTGGTGCTGGTGCATGGCGCGCGGCCGCAGATCGATGCCGAGATGCACGCGCGCGGCCTGACGCCGAAGTTCCACAAGGGCTTGCGCGTCACCGATGCCG
>JANMTA010000335.1:0-3202 GCA_031389965.1 Betaproteobacteria bacterium | reverse complement strand
GGCGGCTTGACGACCGAGGGCGAATCGGTGGCCTTCGGCGGCGTGCTGCTCGACATGAGCGGCATGAGCCGGGTGCTGCAGATCGATGCCGCGGCAATGACGGTGCGCACCGAGGCCGGCATCTTCTGGCACAGCCTGGCCGAGGAACTGCGCCGCGAGAACCTCGATTACCTCTCGGCGCCGCTCAACATGACGTCCTCGGTGGGCGGCACGCTGGGGGTCGGCGGCATCGATGTCAATTCGGCGCGGCTGGGTTGCAGCGCCGACCAGGCCCTCTCGCTGCAAGTGGTGACGCCGACCGGCGAGATCATCGAATGCTCGGACAGCGAGAATGCGGAACTGTTCCAGCGCGTGATCCTCGGTTACGGCCAGTTCGGCATCATCACCGAGGCGACGCTGCGCGTGCGTCCCTACACGCCGCTGCGCATGCACTACTACTACTATTCCTCGCTGCGCACCGCGATCGAGGATCTGCAGATTATCTATCGCAACGAGGCCAGCGACTACTCGGGCATTCTCACCATCATGGATTGCGCGGTGAACCTGCTGGTGGCTTTCGATTCCGACGAGCGTGAAGCAGCGTTTCGCCAGAACTGGAAATCGAAACTGCGCGGCTTCGGCGAGATCGGCTTCGGCCTGTGCATGCTCGGCCACTATGCCCTGCGTCCGTGGAAGTTCGGCGAAGCAATGTATCTGCTGCAGCGAAAGCGCGCGGTGTTCCCCGAGTTTCGCCGCGCCGAGTACATGCGGGATGGAAAAATGCATGACCGAAGCGTGGTGTTTTCGCGCGCGGTCTGGAAACATTGGGGTTCGAAGCAAATGGTGATCCCCGACCTGGCGACACCGGCCGACAAGTTCATCGAGGCCGTGGAGCGCGGCAACGCCGTTTGCCGCCAGTATTTTCGGCACTACACCCTGTACTGCGTCGGCATCAAGCTCAGGCCTGAGCACCAGGCCCACTATGAAATGTCCTGTGTCCCGCCCAACGCGGAGGGATGGGCCTACGGCTGCGAATTTGAGCCGATGATCGAAGGCGAGGTGTATAGCCGCGACCATTTGCAGGCCTTCAAGAACGCCATCTACGACATCGGTGTCGACCTGGGCGCCAGCTACTACCGCTTCGGCGGCATGATGAAAGGCTATATCCGGCGCGTCTTCGGCGATGCGTTGGTGGACAAGCACCTGGCCATGAAGCGCCGCGCCGATCCGGCATTGATCCTCAACCGCGACGTGGTGTTCTGATGTTCGGCCTGTTTGCTCCGGCGCCCGTCGCGCCTCGTACTTACGCGGACTGCAGCGGCTGTAGCCTGTGTTTGCTGGTGTGCCCGATGTGGCGCAGCCATCGCGATCCGCGCTTCAGCGCCGAAGCCGTGGCCAAGGGTTTGCAGTGCGGCGCCACGGCCATCGAACTGGCCGCGCCGCTGGAGGCCTGCTCGCTGTGCGGCGCCTGCGATCCGGTTTGCCCGGAGGGGATCGACCTGCCTGGCCTGATCATGGAGCTGCGCAAGAAGTTGCCTTCCCCGCTGCCGAGTCCCGTCGTGCTGGACGATCTGCACGCCAGGCTGCAACAGGGCGCGGCGACCCGCGCCGCGGAACCTGCCCTGTCGCGCGCCGCGCCGCTGCTGTTGCCCGGCCCCGCCTTGCGCGCGGACTCCGCCTTGCTGGCACGAGTGCAGGCCCTGTTGGGGCTGATGGTCTTCGATGACGATGGCGCGGACATTTCGCAAGCGCTGGAACTCGGCGTCGAGATTCCGCAACCGCGCCTGCATTCCTTCCTCGATTCGCTGCGCGGCCACAGCATCGTGGCGGCGGATGGCCTGCTGCTGCGCCAATTGCGCCGCTGGCTGCCCGGATCGCAGCGCATGGGCCTGGGCGCGGCCTTGAGCACCCGGGCCGCGGTGCGCAGCAATCTGCTCGCCAGCGACCTTTACGTGATCGAGGCGCGCGCCTACCATGCCGACTACGAGCGCATGGTGGCCTTCTACGATCGACTGCAGCGTGAAATCGGCTGCAGCCTCAGCCTTGACCTGCAGCGCATGGCCATTCCCGCCGTGGCGCATAGCCTGTCGCAGCAGCTGGGACTGAAGCCCGGCGACGACGATGCGCAGGCGAAATGGATATTGCAGGGGCGCACGCCGGCCCGCATCGTGGTCGAAAGCCTGGCCGATCGCGCCGCCTTCGCACGCGTCTGCGACCTGCCTGTGGTGCACCTTGCAGAATTGGGGATAGATCCAGAAATGCTGCAGAAGTTTCGCCATGCGTTCGGTTGATGTCGTCATAGTCGGCGCCAGCCTGGCGGCCGCCGCGGCCGCCAAGCGCACGGTAGACGCCGGGCTGGAAACCGTCATCCTCGAACGCAAGGAGCTGCCGCGGCACAAGATCTGCAGCGGCATCCTGTCGCCGCGCGGGCATCGCTTCCTGCTGGAGAATTTCGGCCCGCTGCCGCGCGAGGTGCTGCACCAGCCGACCTCCTGCCGCGGCGTGACCTTCCACTTTCCCTGCCGCGTCGAAATGCCGATGGACTTCTTCCACGGCACCACGCCGCATCTGCACCGCAAGTATTCCGACCACTGGGCGATCCAGCGCAGCGGCGCCGAGGTGCACGACCAGACCTCCTTCGCCGGGCTGGAGGACAAGGGCGACCACGTCCTGGTGCACGCCCGGCAGCAGGGTGTGCCGGTCGAGTACCGCGCGCGCCAGGTAATCGGCGCCGACGGCCCGAGTTCCCTGGTGACCCGCGCCATCTATCCCGACTACCCGAAGCAGATACCGTGGTTCTTCGTCGGCCAGAAGTTCCACGAGATCATCGACTGCCCGCTTTCGCCCGAATACTTCCATTTCTGGTTCCACCCCGGCCTTGGCCACTACACCTGGAGCCATGCGCGCGACGGGCGGCAGATCGTCGGCGTCGGTTTCAAGCGCGGCGACAATTTTGCGAAAAAGCACGCGGTGGTGCAGCAGTATCTGCAGGAAAAGCACGGCGTGCAGCTCAAGCCGGCGGGCGACGACGATGAAGGCTGCGCCGAGAATTTCGGTCCGTCGCTGATCAACCGCTATGTCATCGGCAAGGGCAATGTGCTGGTCACCGGGCAGGCCGCCGGCTTCCTCAACATGATCGGCGAGGGCATGAGCTGCGCCCTGCATTCGGGCGCCATTTCCGGCGAGGCGGTGGTCGAGGCGCAGCGCCGCAACCGGCCGGTGC
>JANMTA010000298.1:0-2297 GCA_031389965.1 Betaproteobacteria bacterium | reverse complement strand
ATGCGCCACGCGGCGAATCGCGTCCGGCATGGTGGCCGAGAACAGGGCGGTCTGGCGCTCGGCCGGCGTGTGTTCGAGGATCCACTTGACGTCGTCGATGAAGCCCATGCGCAGCATCTCGTCGGCTTCGTCCAGCACCAGCGTCTGCAGGTTGTTGAGCACCAGGCTCTTGCGTTCCAGATGGTCCATGACGCGGCCGGGCGAGCCGACGATGACGTGGGTGCCGCGCGACAGCGCACGCAACTGCACCACCATGCTCTGTCCGCCGTAGATGGGCAGCACATGGAATCCGGGCAGATGTTTGGCGTACTTCTGCAGTGCCTCGGCCACCTGGATCGCCAGTTCGCGCGTCGGCGTCAGGATCAGGGCCTGCGGCACGGCGCGCTTGAGGTCGATCTTCTGCAGCAGCGGCAGGGCGAAGGCCGCCGTCTTGCCGGTGCCGGTCTGCGCTTCACCGAGCAGGTCGTGGCCGGCCAGCAGCACGGGGATGCAGGCGGCCTGGATCGGCGAGGGGGTTTCGTAGCCGACGTCGGCAAGCGCCTGGAGCAATGGCTGGGCTAGCCCGAGGGTGTCGAACCCGGCGGCATTGAGGTCTGGGGAGATGGTCATGGCGTACCTGCGCGGGGCAGGGAATTTCGAGGGAAAGGCAGGCCGGAGGTGCTACATTCGGCCGGAGAACCGCGTATTATCCCAGAGTTCGCCCCAAAAAGCCCGTGTTTATTAGCCCGCGGCGTGGCGTTCGATCACGCCATCGATGAATTTGCGCAGGTATCCCTCGGTCTGGGCGCTGTGGAAGCGGTCGATTTCCACGCCCCGGCTGTAGGCGATTGCGGTTGGAAAGCCGCGCATCTTGTGCCTGCCGGCGATACGCATGTTCTCGTCGGCATCCACGTTGGCCAGCAGGAAGGCACCGTCGTAGCTACGCGCCAGGCGGTCCAGCAGCGGCCCCAGCACCCGGTAGGGCGCGCCGATGTCGACCAGCACCGGCCTTTGCTGCGAGCGAGCCACCACCGCGGCGTCGAAATCCTTTTCGGTGACGTCGAATATCGTGGCTGTGGCTTCCTGCTTCAAATGCATCACAACTTCTTCCGACTCAGACCCGCAACAGGGCAATCTTCAAGGGCGGTTGGCCGTCAGAACTGGGGAAGTCGGCCTCCGGCATGATCCATTCCATGTCGCGGATCGGCCGGCCGGCCTTGGCCGCACTGCGCTGCAACTGATCCAGCCAGGCGTCGCGCTGCACGTCGGCCACATTGTTGGTGCAGATCAGCGTGCCGCCGTCGGCAACGCACAGCAGGGCCGGCTTGAACACCGAGGCATAGTCGTTGATCAAATCCACCACGCCGAAGGCGCTCTTGGCATGGCGCGGCGGATCGAGGAACACCAGGTCGAAGGTCTGCGCCTCCAGCTTGGGGAAGGGCGGCATGAGCTTGCCGCGCACGCGCCCGGGCTGGCCGATGCCGGCATATTGGCGCATCGCGGCGAAGGCGTCGCACTTGACGAAGCGCGGGCGCACCGGGAGTTCGTTCAAGCGCACATTTTCCTTGCCGATCATGATGCTCGAATCGGCGAAATCGACATTCACCACGAAGCGTGCCCCGGCCCTTGCCGCCGCGATGCCGACGCCGCCGGTGTAGGCGAACAGGTTGAGCAGCGACTTGCCCGCCACCTCTTGCATCACCCGCCGCCGCGCGGCGCGCAGGTCGAGGAACAGCCACGGGTCCTGTCCTGCGTGGCGTCCGGCGATGCGGTAGGTGACGCCCATCTCATGCATCTCGCGCGCGATCATCGCCGCTTCGAGCTGGTCCGGCGGCAGCGGGTTGCCAATGCGGGAGTTGGCGTGGCTGCGGTCGTTGTATACCAGCGTCAGGCCGGGCAGGCGGGCGGCGTAGAAAGCCTCGATCGCGGCCAGGGCTTCCGGCGTCAGCGGGCTGTGGAAGCACTGCACCAGCAGCAGTTCGCCATAGCGGTCGATGGTCAGGCCGGGATGGCCCTCGACGCTGCCGTGGAACAGGCGGTAAGCGTCCGTTTGCTCGGCGTGCAGGCGTGGCAGGATCTCGGCGCGTGCACCAAGCGCGGCGGCAAGCAGGGGGAGGAGGGGAGCGGACATGGGGGATTCCCGGCAGAGGTTCCGCGCGCGCCAAAAAAAGCGGGAAGCGCGGAAAAGGGCGACATCTTACGCGCAAGTGGGTGCTAAGTCGCCGTGTTGTCAGCGCCGACTATTGGTGGTGATCGGCGAAATGATCGCGCAGCACCGCAAGAATCGCTTCCTGGTTGCGCAGGCAGGAAGGGGCGTC
>JANMTA010000294.1:0-3721 GCA_031389965.1 Betaproteobacteria bacterium | reverse complement strand
CGAGTTGTTGCGCCTCCGTCTCCAGCGCCATGATCTTGCGCCCCAGTTCGTCGCTTTGCTGCGCCAGCGTGGCGGCATCGATCAGCACGCCGTTGCGCTCGATCCTGAATAGCACTTCGGCGATCGGCAGTTCGAGGTCGCGGTAGAGGCTTTCCAGTTCCGGCTCGGCGGCGAGTTGTGGGCGCAGCACCTGGTGCACGCGCAGCGTGACATCGGCATCCTCGGCGGCGTATTCGGCGGCGCGCATGAGCTCGACCTGGGCGAAGGAAATGCGGTTGGCGCCCTTGCCGGTGACGGCATCGTAGCTGATGGTGGCCAGCCCGCAATGCCGCGCCGCGAGCGCGCCGAGGTCGTGCGTCTGGTCGGATTCCAGTACGTAGGATTGCAGCAGCGTGTCCTCGACGATGCCGCGCAAAGCTACACCGTGATTGGCGAAGATGTGGCGGTCGTACTTGAGGTGCTGGCCGAGTTTTCCATGATGTTCGGATTGCAGCCAGGGCCGGAGCTTTTCCAGCGTTTCGGCGAAGGGCAGTTGCGCCGGCGCGCCGGCATAGCCGTGGCCCAGCGGCAGGTAGGCGGCATGCACCGCGTCCCCGTCAGCAATGGCGAAGGAAATGCCCACCAGCCGCGCCTGCATCGGGTCGAGGCCGGTGGTCTCGGTGTCGAGCGAAACCAGCACGGCGTCATCGAGGCGGGCCAGCCAGCTGTCCAGTTGCGCCGCTTCGAGGATGCACTCGTAGCCGCTGCGGTCGGGTTCGATCGTGGCTGCCGCCTCAATAGTCGGCGCTGGTGATACGGCGGTTCGCGAGCGCGTAGCCGGCGGCGGCGCCTCGCCGTTCAGCTCGCGCAACCAGCCCTTGAACTCCAGTCGCGCGTACAACCCGGCGAGCTTCGCCGTATCCGGCTCCTGCGGCGCGAGATCGGTCACCGCTTGCGGCAGCGGCACATCACAGACGACCGTAACGAGCTTGACGCCCAGCGGCAGGAAATCGAGGTGCTGGCGCAGGTTTTCGCCCACCGCGCCGCCGATCTCGCCGGCATGGGCGACGATGGCATCCAGCGAGCCCCAGGTGTCCAGCCACTTCACTGCGGTCTTCGGCCCGACCTTGGACACGCCAGGAATGCCGTCCGAGGTGTCGCCCACCAGCGCCAGGTAATCGACGATGCGTTCCGGCGGCACGCCGAACTTGGCCTTGACGCCGGCCTCGTCGAGCACTTCGTTGCTCATGGTGTTGACCAGCCGGACGTGCGGATTGACGAGTTGCGTGAGGTCCTTGTCGCCGGTGGAAATCACGCAGGCTATGCCGGCTTCCGTCGCCTGCCGCGACAGGGTGCCGATCACGTCGTCGGCCTCGACGCCGTCGATCATCAAGAGCGGCCAGCCGGCGGCGCGGATGCATTGGTGCAGCGGTTCGATCTGCGCCACCAGATCCTCGGGCATCGCGGGGCGATGCGCCTTGTACTCGGGATACCAGTCGTCGCGGAAGGTCTTGCCTTTGGCATCGAATACCACGGCGCGGAAATCTGACTTATAGTCGGCTTCGAGCACGCGCAGCATGGACAGTACGCCACGGATCGCGCCCGTGGGTTCGCCGGCGCCATTGCGCAGATCGGGCAGGGCGTGAAATGCGCGGTAAAGATAAGACGAGCCGTCGACAAGCAGAAGCGTGGGCATGGAGGAGCGATGCACTATGAATGAGAAGGACAAGCTGCCCAAAAGCGTTCCCAAGATCCTGACCAGGGGCGCCAAAGGCTCGGAAGCGGCGTCGGCCGTGCAGGCCGCGACCAGCGCCCGCGAAGCCTGGCGGGTGTTCGGCATTATGTCAGAGTTCGTCGAGGCGACCGAGCGTCTGGCCGCGATCCGGCCGGCCGTGTCGATCTTCGGCAGCGCGCGCCTGACGCCCGATTCGCGCTACTACCAGCTCACTGAGCAAATCGCCCGGCAGCTGTCGGACGCGGGCTTTTCGGTGGTTTCCGGCGGTGGCCCCGGCGTCATGGAGGCGGCCAACAAGGGCGCCTTCGAAGGCAAGAGTCTGTCGATCGGGCTCAACATCCAGCTGCCGCACGAGCAGGCGGCCAATCACTACCAGGACATCTCGCAGAGCTTCCGCCACTTCTTCGCCCGCAAGTACATGTTCGTCAAGGTGGCTGCCGCCTATGTGGTCATGCCCGGCGGCTTCGGCACGCTCGACGAACTGCTCGAAGCCCTGACCCTGATCCAGACCGGCAAGAGTCCGCACATACCACTGATCCTGGTCGGCACCGAGTTCTGGGCCGGCTTGCTCGACTGGTTCCGTACGCGACTGGTGGCCGAGGGCATGATCGATTCCGGGGACATGAATCTGATCCAGGTCATCGACGAGCCGGAAGCGGTGGTGGCGGCGATTTTCGACCATTACGAGACGCGCGGCTTCGGCCCTTTGCCGGAAGAGCACGAATTGCTGCTTAACCTTTGATAAACTGGCAGCAAATCCTTAAGGACATGCCATGCGCCGCACTATCGTTATCCTGTTTTCCGCCCTTGCGCTGAATGTTGCCGCGCAGACCCGGCCGCCGAAGCTGGAGCCCATCCCCGAACCGCCCCCGCCACCGGCCGGCAGCCTCAACGAGGAACTGGAGCCGCAAGTCACCATCACCCGGCGCGGCGAAGACAAGGTCGAGGAATTCCGCATGAGCGGCAAGCTCTACATGCTCAAGGTCACCCCGCCGCACGGCGTGCCTTACTATCTGCTCGATAACGTGGGCGATGGCAGCTGGGTGCGTCAGAATTCGATCGAATCCGGCGTGCGCGTGCCGATGTGGGTGATAGGCACGTTCTGAGGACCGCATGAGCGACTCCGCAGTCGCCGTTACCTTTCCGCGCAGCGGAATTGACGGTCCGCAAAGCGGAAGTCCCGTCATGCAAAGCGAATCTACGCAGGCTGTGCCAGCGCCGGCCCTTGATATCGCCCGCTACGGGCAGGTGTTCACACCAGCCGGGATCGTCGAGCGCATGCTCGCCCTGTCACGCAACCATGGCCGCGTGCTCGATCCGGCCTGCGGCGACGGCGCATTTTCGGCGCGGCTGCCGGGCTGCGTGGCGATCGAGATCGATGCCGTCCATTGCCCCCAAGGCGCGCTCAACCTCGACTTCTTCGCCTATCCGGAACACGAGAAGTTCGCCACCGTCATCGGCAATCCGCCCTACGTCAAGGCGCGCGACATCTTGCCGGAAACCGCGGTCCGGCTCTCCTCGGGCCTGCTCGACGGCCACGCCAACCTCTATCTGCATTTCATCGAGAAGTGCGTGCGTCATCTGCAGCCCGGCGGCGAGCTGATCCTGATCACGCCGCGTGACTTCCTCAAGGCCACCGGCGCCGGGCGGCTCAACACCTGGCTGTTCGACCAGGGCACCATCACCGATTTCGAGGATCTCGGCGACGCGAAAATCTTCGCCGGCGCCGCCCCCAACTGCGCCATCTGGCGCTTCGAAAAAGGCGATGCCAGCCATCGCCTGAAGGACGGTCGGCGCATGGCCTTGTCGGGCGGGCAACTGATGTTCACCCGCGGCATCTACAGCCTGCCTCTGGCCAGCGCGTTCGTCGTCAAGGTCGGCGCGGTATCCGGCGCCGACGATATTTTCAGCAACGAAGAATTCGCCAATACCGATTTCGTCTGCTCGAAGACCGCGCAGACCGGCGCCACGCGGCGCATGATCTATCTCGATCGCGAAGGCCCGCTG
>JANMTA010000258.1:0-5037 GCA_031389965.1 Betaproteobacteria bacterium | reverse complement strand
GCCGAGTGCGCGCACCGTCAGCAGCGTGATTTCATACTCGAAATCGATGAAGCCTTCGACGATGACCCTTCCGGCGCCGACACGACCAGCGGCTTGCGAATAATCCCAGGCCCTTTGCACATCGGCGGGAGTTTTCAGTAGCGACTGGCCCTTGCCCGAGGACGACATGACCGGCTTCACCACGCAGGGGTAGCCAATACCGTCGATGGCGGCCTGCAATTCGGCCAGCGTATCGGCGAACTGGTAAGGCGAGGTCGGCAAGCCGAGTTCTTCCGCCGCCAGTCGGCGTATTCCTTCGCGATTCATGGTCAATTGTGCGGCGCGCGCGGTCGGGATGAATTCCGGAAAGTGTCCCGCCACACCGTCGCGCTCGATCTCGACCAGCATCGCGGTGGCGATGGCTTCGATTTCAGGCACCACCAGATCGGGCTTCTCCTTTTCGATCAGCGCGCGCAGGGCCGCGCCATCGGTCATGGTCACCACGTGGCTGCGATGCGCCACCTGCATGCCCGGCGCGTCGGGATAGCGATCGACGCCGATCACTTCGCAACCCAGGCGCTGCAATGCGATAATCACTTCCTTGCCCAGTTCGCCGCAGCCCAGCAGCATGACGCGCGTGGCGGACGCAGATAGCGGAGTGCCGATACGATTTTCGATGCCCATCAGGTGCTCCCGATAAATTGACGTTTCCCCGATTTTAGAGCCTCGCGATGATCAGCCCCAATCAACCAGCCGTATCAGGAAAATATTGACATGCGCAGCCTGCGCGATGCCTTGGGGGACTTCGCCACCGGCGTTGCGGTGGTTACCGCGCGTGCCGCCGACGGCCAGCCGGTGGGCGTCACCATCAATTCCTTCGCTTCGGTCTCGCTCGAGCCGCCGCTGGTGCTGTGGAGCCTCGGCCTGCATTCGCCTTCGCTGCTGGTGTTCGAGTCGTGCAGCCATTACGCGGTGAATATTCTCGCCGCCGACCAGATTGAATTCTCGCAGCGCTTTGCGCAATCGCAGAGCGACAAGTTCGCCGGCATCGTCACCACAGTCGGCGCAGGCGGCACGCCGCTGCTGCCCGGCTGCAGCGCCTGCTTCGAATGCCGCAACGAATTGCGCTATCCGGGCGGCGACCACATCATCCTGATCGGTTATGTGGAGAATTTCATTCGCGCGGACAAGCCGCCGCTGATTTTTCATCGCGGACGCTACCGCAGCCTGGCTTGACGCCGCCTCGGTCGTCCTCCCGCGCCGGCTGGATCGCAGTGGTCGCCACGATCTGCATCTGGACCGGCTTCATCCTCGTCTCGCGTGCCGGCGGCAAGGGCGTGCTGACCGGCTGGGACGTCACCGCGCTGCGCTTCGGCGTCGGCGCACTGATCGCGGTGTTCTTCCTGCATCGCGTAAGCCTGCCGCCGCTCAAGGTGATCGCGCTGTTCTCGCTGTTCGGCGGCATCGGCTACGCGGTCGCCGTGTATTCGGCCTTTCGCCTGGCGCCCGCCGCCCATGCCTCGGTGCTGATGCCCGGCGCCTTGCCCTTCGCGACGGCGGTGATCGCCTGGCTGTGGCTGAAGCAGGCGCCCTCGCGGCCGCAACGCATCGCGCTGGCGCTGGTCTTCGCCGGCATCCTGTTGACCGCCGCCGACACCCTGTCGAACGGCGCGCGGATCACCGGCCTGCAACTGGTCGGCGACCTGCTGTTCCTCTGCGGCTCGTCGTCGTGGGCGACCTTCACCCTGCTGCTGCGGCGCTATCCCGTGACGCCTTTGACGGCGACGGTGAGCACCACGCTGGGCAGTGCGCTGGTGTATCTGCCGCTGTGGGGGTTGTTCCTGCCGAGCACCCTGGCGCAGGCGCCGCTGGCCGAAATCCTGATGCAGGCGGTGTATCAGGGCGTGCTGGTGGTGTTCGTCGCCATGCTGCTGTACACGCTGGCGGTGCGCCAGCTCGGGCCGCAGACCGTGGCGCTGCTGATGGCGGTGGTGCCCGGTCTTTCGGCGCTGGCCGCGGTGCCGCTGCTGGGTGAGCCTTTGTCCTGGCTGGCACTGGCGGGACTTGCCGCGGTGACCGCCGGGGCGGTGCTGGGGGCACGGCAAGCGCCGAAGGCCGCTTAGGCGAGGCTGGCCATTCGTGGCAGGGTCGTGGCAGGGTCGCGGCCCATGTCCGCAGGGCTTGATCGCCCCGGATCGACGGCGCGGGATATGATTCCCGCTGGTGACTTTTGCCGTGGGCAACGACCATGAAGCAATTCCTTGTCCGTGTCAGGAAGCCCGCGCTGATCACGCTGGGCGTGATGCTTGCAATCCTCGCCTTCGCCTGGCTGGCGTTGCCCGGCATCGTCCAGTCGCAGGCGGAAAAGTTCATTGCCGAAAAAACCGGTCACCGCCTGACCCTGGCGCGGCCCGAGATCAACCCGCTGGCCTTGAGTCTGCGCTTGCGCGATCTGCGCCTGGCCGATGCGGCAGGAGCGCCGCTGCTGGGCTTTGGCGAACTCTTCGTCGATCTTTCGGCGGCCAGCCTGAGCCAGCGCACCTGGGTGTTCGACGCGATCCGGCTCGATGGCCTCGACACCAGCCTGGTCCAGCAGCAGGACGGCAGCCTCAACTGGAACCCGCTGCTCGCCGCGCTGCAAGGCAAGCAGGCGCCGACCGGCCCCACCGGCCTGCCGCGCCTGGACATCCGCCATCTGCGGCTCGGTGGCGCGCAGCTGGCCGTGGCCGATCAGCGCGCGACGACGGCCTTCGCCACGCGCATCGCGCCGATCGATCTCGAACTGACCGAGGTCTCGACCTTGCCCGATGACACCGGCAAGTTCCGGCTGACGGCAAAAACCCTGTTCGGTGCGCAGCTGGCGTGGCAGGGCGACCTGACGCTGAATCCGCTGGCGAGCAGCGGCCACCTCGATCTCGGCGAGATCGATCTGGCGCGGCTGGCGCCGCTGTTGCAGGGTCGGCTGCCCATTGCGCCACCTTCAGGCAGCGCGACCCTCGGCGCCGATTACCGGTTCAGCCAGTCCGCCGGCAAACTGGACCTGAAGCTGGAACGGATCGCGCTTTCGATTTCCGCGCTGCGCCTGCAGCAGGCGGCCGGCGCGCGCGCACCGCTGCTTGCCGTCGAGCGCCTGGCAGTCACGGACGGGCGCTTCGATCTGGCGACCCGGCAACTTGCGCTGGGCAGCATCCGGCTGCAGGGCAATCGCGTCGAGCGGATGCTGGACAACAAGGCGCGCACGCCGGTGCTGAAGTTCGACGACATCATCCTGAGCGACGCCACGGTCGATCTCGCGCAGCGCAAGGCCAGCCTGGCGGCGCTGACGATCAGGGGCGGCGGCCTCAGCGCGCGGCGCGACGCGCAGGGCAAGATCGATTTGCTCGCGCTGCTCGACAGCGGCGGCGGCAAGCCCGCGGCCCAGCCGGCGCCTGCGGCACCCGCGGCACCCGCGACACCCGCGACACCCGCGGCACCCGCGACACCATGGCACTTCCAGGTCGGGCAGGTGAGGCTGGCCGGTTTCACCGCCGCCCTGCGCGACGAAAGCGTGGCACCTGCCGTCGAGCTGGGACTCGACAACATCGCCGTCGCGGTGGACGGCGTCAGCGAGAATCTCAAGGCGCCGCTGGCGCTCAAGGCCAGCCTCGATGTGAAGAGTGGCGGCCGGCTGGAAGTCGCCGGCAAGTTCACCCCAGTCGATGCCGCGGTCGACCTGAACGTGAAGCTGGCCAATCTTTCGCTCAAGCCGGCGCAGCCCTATGTCGCCAAGTCTGCCGCGCTGGAGCTGGTCGACGGCCAGGTTTCGGGCGCGGGGCGGCTGACGCGCAATGCCAAAACCAGCGGCTATCGTGGCGCCCTTGCCGTACGCGATCTGCGCCTCAACGAAGCCGGCACGCAGAATATTTTTCTTGCATGGAAGGCACTCGCCACCAGCGATCTCGAGCTGAGCCCGAACTCGCTCGGCATCGCCTTGCTCTCGCTCGACGGACTCGACACCAAGCTGATCATCGACAAGGACAAGGGCACCAACCTCAAGCGCGTGCTGCGCATCAAGGAAGCCGCCGCCGCGCCGGCGCCGACTCCTGATGCCGCGTTGGCAGCGCAAGCGCCGGCACCTGCCGCCAGCGGGCCGCCGGCGAGGACCGAAGCGCCGGGCTTTCTGGTGAACATCGACCGCCTGCGCTTTCGCAGCGGCACGCTGTTCTTTGCCGACAACTCGCTGATCCTCCCCTTCGGCACGCGCATTCATGGTCTGCGCGGCTCGATCAACGGACTGTCGTCGAAGCCGGGCGCACTTGGCCAGCTGGAGCTCGATGGCGAGGTCGACGAATTCGGCCTGGCACGTGCCGTGGGTCAGGCGGATTTTTTCAAGCCCACCGATTTCATGGACATCAAGGTGGTCTTTCGCAACGTCGAAATGACCCATCTGACTCCCTATTCCGCCACCTTCGCCGGGCGCAGGATAAATTCCGGCAAGCTCTCGCTGGAACTCGAATACAAGATCAAGCAGCGTCAGCTGCAGGGCGAAAACCGGATCGTCATCGATCGTCTGGAACTCGGCGAGCGGGTCGACAGTGCGACGGCGAAAGACTTGCCGCTGGATCTGGCGATCGCCATCCTCAGCGATTCCGACGGCCGCATCGAACTCGGCCTGCCGGTTTCCGGCAGCCTCGACGATCCGCAGTTCAGCTATGGCCAGATCGTCTGGAAGGCCATCACCAACATCCTGACCAGGATCGTCACCGCGCCTTTCCGCGCGCTCGGTGCGCTGTTCGGCGGTGGCGGCGAGCAGCTCGACAGCATCGCCTTCGAGCCCGGCGCCGCGCGCCTGAGTCCGCCTGAGCGCGAAAAACTGCTGCGCCTGGTCACGGTGCTCAACAAGCGGCCGGGGCTGGCGCTGGCGGTGGGCGGGACCTGGAGCGAGGCGGATCGCGCCGCGCTGCAGGACCTGCAGCTGCGCCGCACCGTGGCCGAAAAGAGCGGACAGGCGGTGGGCGAAAAGGGCGACCCGGGGCCGCTGTCGACGCGCGCGCCGAAAGTCCAGGCGGCGCTGGAAAG
>JANMTA010000255.1:0-2148 GCA_031389965.1 Betaproteobacteria bacterium | reverse complement strand
GCTTCGTGCCGTGTTGGCTCGCTGGGCAAGCAGCGCATGCCGGATCAGATAGTCGTCGAGCGCCGGACGACCACAGGAGAAATCAGCTACGACGAATTCAGGGGCCAGCGGCAAGGTGCCAGAAAGCGGCTCCGTCACGGTACGTCGCCCTGGTCAGCGGTCAAGAACGCTCTTTTCGGCAAAAAGCCGGGTCAGCGCAGGGATGTCGCGGGCGGAAGCGTCGAGCGCGGCACAGAACGCTTCGGCCATCACTTGCGACACGACGAAACGGGTTTCGTCAGCCAGAAGGGCTTCGGCACGATCCAGGGCGGCGCGCACGATGAAATTCGACAGGCTGGCGTGTTGCCGTTCGGCAGCGCGCCGCAGCAAATTTTTGGTTTCCGGCGCGATGCGGATGGCGAGACGTTCTTCCTTGGCGGGGACGACAGCAGCCATGGCTAGCTCCTAGTGATCACAATGTACGCACATCGTAGCAGAAATTGCGGAGGGTCGTATTCGAATGGAGCAGCAGGGGCTGGTGGCCAAGGATCTGGAGCCTTTCATCGGGTCGAGCGCTCGGGTGTCCGCGGTGTTGAACCGCAAGCGGGCACTCAGCCTGCGCATGGTGAAGCGTTTGCATGATGGCCTCAAGATTCCGTATGAAAGTTTGTTGTCGTATGCCCGATAGATTTTGGCGCTCTCGCCTGACAGGCCGCCCAAAGCCTTGCTGCCCTGGCGCCTGACAAAGCCCGCGACTTGAACTGAATCTCGGTCGGCGACCATCGCGTTGGCGCCGTCAAGGGCGACCCTCATAGACCGCTTACAATTCTGATGATCGCGCCCCGTGATTTCGTGATAATATTCACTTGTACACATTATAACACAAGGAGTTATCGATGGAAACCACGACACTCACCTTGCGCGTTCCGACAGAAATAAAGGAGCGACTCGACAAGTTGGCTGACGCCACACATCGATCCAAGTCCTACCTCGCAGGCGAAGCCATTCGTCAATATATCGAGCTTGAGTCTTGGCAGATCGGCGAAATTCAGCAGGCACTCAAGGAAGCCGATGCCAATGACTTCGCCTCTGATGCGGAAATCGATGCGGTGGTGAGGAAGTATGCTGGTTAAATGGCTGCGTCGCGCCTTGGAGAGCCTGGACGATGAGGCTGCCTACATTGCCAAGGACAGTCCGCGCACAGCAGCCGAGTTCGTTCTCCATATGCGAGACAGCGGGGCCATGCTCGCAGATCACTCCCACAAGGGGCGCCCTGGCCGCATCGCCGGAACACGGGAACTCGTCGTAACACGGTTCTCGTACATCCTGCCCTATCGCGTGCGCGGTAACGCCGTGGAGATTCTCCGCGTCTTTCATGCGGCCAGAAAATGGCCAAGCCGGATGGTCTGACCTCCAGTGCCCGTTAATTTCCTCAATCGCTCCGGCCTGGATGTGCTGGATTTCGAGGAAACCGATACCGGGTACCACGTAAAGGCAACGCCGGCAGCGATCTCCCGACTTTGCCCGCGTTGTGGCCGATCAAACGATACGGTCAAGCATGCCCAGAAGACCCTGGTCATCCGGGATATAGAGTTGGGAATTTATGGACGCTGCTGTCGTTGGCGAAGCGCCTTTGGCCGCGCACGTTTTTGCGCCGGGCATTGCCGGGGCACGGATTGTTCATGCTGATCGAGGCGAAGAAGTGAAGCGGGGGTGTTTGATCGCCGTGTTGCCAGCGCCGACTCCTGAGAGGCGGATCGATGGGGTCGTTGCGGACAAGGAACTACCTTGAAACGCATCGACCTCAGCGCCGGCGCCCGCCCCAACTTCATGAAGATCGCGCCGATCATCGAGGCGTTGAAGGCGGCGGAAGCGCGCGGCGGCGGCCTGCTCGATCGCCGCGCGCAGGTGCGGCGTGCCGGTGGCGCATGTGGATGGCGAGCAGCAGTTGTTGCGTTTGCTGCGGGCTCCGCCCTCCGCGAATCTCCCCCGCGCACACCAACTGTCAAACGCCATGAGAAAGGAGAACGTCAAAACCAGCCATTTGCTACACTTATCCACAACTGCTGATTCAAAAATCAGCAACCAGCCCTGGGTCAAATTTCAATCGGCAGGGTGGGTCAATATTCAATCGGCGCCGACAAGCTGGGAAACTTATAGACCAGCAGG
>JANMTA010000195.1:0-6842 GCA_031389965.1 Betaproteobacteria bacterium | reverse complement strand
CGGCATGGCATGCATACAGCGATCAACGAACTGATAGGCAAGCAGGAGCAAATAGAAACCGCGGCGCGAGCGCTGAAGGCGATCTCGCATCCGCTGCGCCTGAAAATCCTCTGCGTGGTCGGCGACCAGGAAACCTGCGTGCAGGATATCGTCGAAGCCGTCGGCACCTCGCAGAGCAACATCTCGCAGCATCTCGCCATTTTGCGCGACAAGGGCGTCCTGCAAACCCGCAAGGACGCCAACAAGGTTTTTTATCGAATCGCCGACCAGCGCACGCTGCAGCTCATCGCCCTGATGCGCGAGGTGTTCTGCGACGTTCCGGCTCACAGGGATTAAACGAAAATGGAATTTCTGCAAGAGAACATGATTTGGGTGGGTATCGCCATCGTCAGCGGCGGAATGCTGTTGTGGCCGATGGTGGCCGGCGGCACCGTGTCACACCTGACACCGGCCGAAGCGACGCTGCTGATGAATCGCGAAGACGCGCTGGTGCTGGACGTGCGCGAGGCCGGCGAGTGGAGTTCCGGCCACATCACCGGCGCACGCCACATCACGCTGGGCCAGCTCGACAAGCGCCTGTCCGAACTGGACAAATTCAAGGCGAAGCCGATCATCGTCGTCTGCGCCACCGGCAACCGCTCCGCGTCGGCCTGCGGGCAACTCAAGAAGCATGGTTTCGACAAGGTCTACAGTCTTGGCGGCGGTATTGCCAGCTGGCGGGATTCCAGTCTTCCCCTCACGACAAAGTCTTGACCACGGAACCTTGCATGGCCAAAGTCCTGATGTATTCCACCGCCGTTTGTCCCTACTGCGTGCGCGCCGAGCAGTTGCTCACGCGCAAGGGTGTCACCGATATCGAGAAGGTGCGTGTCGACCTCGACCCCGAGCGGCGCGCGGAAATGATGCAGAAGACCGGCCAGCGCACCGTGCCGCAGATCTACATCGGCGAAACCCATGTCGGCGGTTGCGACGAACTCTATGATCTCGAACGCCAGGGCAAGCTCGATCCGCTGCTGGCCGCGTAGAATCCTTCCCTTTCCCCTCACCCCCCAAATTCATCATGAGCGACGAGCAACCGGTTTTCAGCATCGAAAAAATTTACGTCAAGGATCTCTCCATCGAAGTGCCCAACGCGCCGCAGATTTTCCTCGAGCGTGAGACACCGAGCATAGAGATACAGATTCAGAGCGCGGCGAAGGCGATCGGCGAGGGCATGTTTGAAGTCGCGCTGACGGTCACGGTGAACGCCAAGCAGGAAGAAAAGGCTTTCTTCCTGGTCGAGGTGGTCAAAGCCGGCATCTTCCAGATTCGCAACGTGCCCGAACAGGACATGGAGCCGATACTGGCCGTCGCCTGCCCGAATATTCTTTTTCCGTATGCCCGCGAAACGATTTCCGATGCCATCAATCGCGCCGGCTTCCCGCCCGTGAACCTTGCTCCGGTCAACTTCGAGGCGCTCTACCAGCAGCGCCTGATGGAGCAGCAGCAGGCCGAAAGCAAGATTCAGCTGCAATAGTCGGCGATGGCGCCACGGCGATTTATCGCGGCTTTGCTCGCTCTGGCGGCGCTGGTGTCGCCGGCGTATGCGCTGGACTACCGCACGTTTGCCGAAGCGGCGCCGGCCTATGACGCGCCGTCGGCCAAATCGAAGCCCCTGTTCGTGGTGCTCGCTGGCACGCCGGTGGAACTGGTGGTCAGCCTCGAAGGCTGGTCCAAGGTGCGCGATAGCCGCGGCGACCTGGTCTGGACCGAAAAGAAATACCTGACGGAAAAGCGCAACGTCATCGTCCGCGCCGAGCGTGCGCAAGTGCGCGCCGCGGCGGAAGACAAGGCGGCGCTGGTGTTCGAAGCCGAGCGTGATGTCGTGCTGGAATTTCTCGAGCTCGTACCCGGTGGCTGGGCGAAGGTGAAGCATCGCGACGGCCAGAGCGGTTTCCTCAAGGCGCCGCAAGTCTGGGGCCTGTAGGAGGCGCCAACCGGCCATGAGCCAGCCAGCCCTGCGAGGCGCCCGATGCGGATAGCGGTACTCGGCGCCGGCGCCTGGGGTACGGCGCTGGCCATCGCCTTCGCTGCGCGTCACCAGGTGAGCTTGTGGGCGCGTGACGCGGCGCGCGTGGCCGAGATGTCACGCAGCCGCGAAAACGCCCGTTACCTGCCGCAGTGCCCGTTTCCGCCCGCGCTGCAAGTCACCGCGGATTTCCCTGCCGCGCTGTCCGGCGCCGATCTGGCGATTCTTGCCGCGCCACTGGCCGGCCTGCGCCCCCTGCTCCAGCAACTCAAGGCCACTGCGCCGGCCATGCCTTTCCTCTGGGTGTGCAAGGGGCTGGAAGCCGGCAGCGGTTTGCTGCCGCACCAGGTGGTGGACGCAGTGATGAAAGACGCCGTCTGCGGAGTGCTGACCGGGCCGAGTTTTGCGCTTGAGGTCGCGCGCGGTTTGCCCACCGCCATCACCCTGGCCGCCACCGATGCCGCGTTTGCCGCGAAAACCGCGCAAAGCCTGCACGGCGGCAAGCTGCGCATCTACGCCACCGAAGACCTGGTCGGCGCCGAAGTCGGCGGCGCGGTGAAGAACGTGCTGGCCATCGCCACCGGCATCTGCGATGGCCTCGGCCTCGGCAACAACGCCCGCGCGGCGCTCATCACGCGCGGCCTGGTCGAGATCACCCGTTTCGGCGAGGCGCTCGGCGCCAAACGCGAAACTTTCATGGGTTTGGCCGGCATGGGCGACCTGATGTTGACCTGCACCGGCGACCTTTCGCGCAACCGTCGTGTCGGCCTCCTGCTGGCCGCGGGCAAGGCGCTGCCCGACATAGTGCGCGAACTGGGTCACGTCGCAGAGGGCGTACCCGCCGCGCGCGAAGTCGCCCGCTGCGCCGCCGAACTGGGCATCGAGATGCCCATCACGCGGGCCGTGAGCGCCGTGCTCGACGGCCGCCTCACGCCCGCAGCCGCCGTCGAACAGCTGATGGCGCGCGATCCGAAACACGAGTGACGCGCTACCCGCCGCCGGCAAAGCCCTGCTGGCGCCAGGCCTCATAGACCATCACCGCCACCGCGTTGGAGAGATTCAGGCTGCGGTTGCCGGGGATCAGCGGCAAGCGCAGGCGGTGGTTCTCCTCGATGTCGGCCAGCACCTCGGCCGGAAGGCCGCGCGATTCGGAGCCGAAGACGAAGGCGTCGCCGGGCTGATAGCGAGGCAGCCTGATATCCTGAAAGTCGGCGCCGGCGTGACGGCGGCTTGCCTTCGTCGTCAGCGCATAGAGCCGCGCATCGCCCAGCGCGGTTCGGCAGACAGCCCAGTCGGCATGCACCGTGACGCAGGCCATCTCGGCATAGTCCAGTCCGGCGCGACGCAACTGCGCGTCGGAAAGATCGAAGCCGAGCGGCTCAACCAGGTGCAGGCTGCAACCCGTATTGGCGCAAAGGCGGATCGCGTTGCCGGTGTTGGGCGGGATTTCGGGGGCGACGAGGACGACGTGGAACACGTTGGGACTTCGCTGGTTTCTGTTGGGTTGGGCCCAGCTTTCGAATCTAGTAAGTCACGGTCAGGGTGCGCGTTTCAGTTTGGGCCGCACAACTGCCGGCGGCGCAGGCGCCGGCCTGTCCAGCCGGCATGGTGCCATTGATGAAGTAATTCTGCTCGATGCCGGATCCCGTCCGCCCGTTTAGCGGGTTCGATCCTCCGCTGGATGTCGTGTTGATGCCCAGCGTGTAGTAGAGGCTGTTGCCGCCGACCACGCCGACCACGCCGCCCGCGGTGGCTCCGATGTCCAGTCCGTAGGTGAGCGTGTTGTTGCAGGTCATGCCGAATGTGGTGTTCGCGGTCAGTGCGGAGCCGAAGGCGACATAGGTGCCGAAGGCAACGGTGCTCGGTACCGGCGATATGGTGCATATCGCGGGAACATTAATGCTGACTCCGAAGGTTCGCGGGTTGGTCCCCGCTATCGTTGCGCCGCCGGGGGTCGGCAGCAGCGTTTGCGCCGAAGGTACCCAGCCGTAATAGTTGACCGTTTGCGTCTGGGTCGATCCGCCGCCGCCGCCGAAGGTGAAGGTCAGGTTGCCGCTGCCGGTCCATAGGGTGGTGCAGGTGGCGTCGGTGTAGATGTCGTAGTTGATCGTGCCGGTGGCCGTCGCCCGGTTCTGGTTGCCGCTCGGGTTGCCTCCGTTATTCGGTGTTACCGTGGCGACGATGGTGGTACCGTCGCCGCTGCCGGTCTTGACACAGGTCACTGCGATCGAGAGCGCGGCGTTGGCATTGCTCGACGTCGAATAGGTGGCGGAAAACGCCGTCGGCGCGCCGATGCTGCAGGTGTAGACCGCCACCGCCTGAGCCCAACCGGCAAGCGTTGCCAATGCCACAGCGAGCAGCAGTTGGATTGATTTCGGTTTCATCGTGGTATTCCTTTGCACAACAAGGGTCCGAGGCGCGGAACCTCGTCACCCGATTCCGGCGGCAGGGCCACGTCGAAGCTGCATTGTCGCTCTTTCCATTTGAGCACGACGCGGTTGTTTGGTTGCAGCCCCGTCACGAATGCCTCACCGCGCCGCGCCACGTAGAACTCCTGATTGTCGCCCTCGATGTGCACAATGGCGCCAGCCGGCGCCACTTCGCCGTCGTCCAGCTGGATTTTCAGCAAGGCGCCGCGCCCGCTGCGTACAGGAAACTTCGCCTTGACCACGCTGCGCCAGGCCGGCACCGGCAGGATCAGGTCGGGGCGGAACGGAAGGGGCGGTTGCGCCAAGGCTTGGCCGAGAAAGTCGGCGCCGATGACACGGCGGCCCGGGTGCGATTTCGGGTAATTTCGGTTCCGGGGTGCGGTGCTACACTGGCGCCATTGCGTGCATCGAAGCACTCTCCCATGCGCCTGACAGCAGAACAAGTGAACGTGATTCGCCGCATCGCCCGCGAAGAAGCCGGTGCCGACAGCGTCGTCCGTCTTTTCGGCTCGCGGCTCGACGATACCGCGCGTGGCGGTGACATCGATCTGTTGCTGGAAATCCCGCATGCCGTCGACCATCCCGCGCTTTTTTCCGCGCGCATCGCCGCGCGGCTCATGCGCGCCCTGGGAGGCCGGCACGTCGACGTCCTGCTCGCGGCGCCCAACCTCGATACATTGCCGATTCACGGGGTCGCCGTTGCGGAGGGGGTGCGGCTGTGACACCGGGCAAGCTCGCCCGCCTGCGGTTCCTGGCACGGGTCGTCGACAAGGAGTGCCGCCACCTGGATACCACCGATCGGCGACTCTTTGTGGTGGCCATGACACCCGTGCGAGCGGCGTCTCTTGCGGATGATGCCGATCTGGCCGAACGCGTCGAGGCCTTCGTCGGACGCTTCGGGCGACTTCAGGACACTCTTGCCGACAAGCTGCTGCCTGCCATCCTTTCCGCGCTGGGTGAACCAACGGGAGCCCAGATCGACAATCTGGACCGCGCAGAGCGATTGGGGTGGGTCGAATCCGCCGACCAATGGCTGGCCATTCGCCAGTTGCGCAACCAGATGGTTCATGAGTACATGGAAGACATGGACATGCTGGCCAGCGCGCTGCAGTCCGGACATGGTTTCGTGCCAACGTTGTTGCGCGCCGCGAATGCGATGGTCGGCGAGTTGCTTGCCAGAGGCTGGGGCGAATAGGCCAAAAGTCGGCGCTGGAGACACGGCGGCCTGCGGCGAACGCGCCGAACAAAACCGGGGCGGTCAGTCCTTCAGCGCCCGCGCCAGCACGAAGTTCTCCACCCGCGCCGCGCCGTGCGCCTTGAGCATCCGCGCCAGTTCGTCGAGCGTGGCGCCGGTGGTCATGACGTCGTCGACCACCAGCACTGTCTTGCCCGTCAGGTCGAGTTCGCATTCGAAGGCGTGGCGGATGTTCTGCTTGCGCTCCTTCCACGGCAGGCTGGCTTGCGGGGCGGTATCGCGACGGCGATGGACTCGGCTGATCTCGAGCGGCACGCCCAGGGCGCGCGCCAGCGGACGGGCGATTTCGAGGGCCTGGTTGAAGCCGCGTTCGGCCAGCCGCGCCGGCGCCAGGGGTACCGGCAGGATCAGGTCGGGGCGGAAGGGAAGGGCAAGCTGTGCCAGCGCCCGGCCGAGAAAGTCGGCGCCGGCGAGACGGTGAGCGTATTTGAGCGACTGGATCAGGCGGTCCAGAGGGAACTCGTAGCGGAACACGGCCTGGGTGGCATCGAAATGCGGCGCCTGTTTCAGGCAGGCGCCGCAGATGTTGGCGCCCGGGGTCGGCAACGCGCAGGTCGGGCAGCGTTCGGCCGTCAGGCGCGGCAGGCTGGCGACGCATGAGGGGCACAGCAGGCTGTCGCCGGCGGGTGCGGCGCAGAGGAAACAGTCCTGCGGCAAAAGGACGTTTGCGCCGTTGTGCACGGCTTTCTTCAGGTCCGCTGCCGCAGTGTCCACAATTGACAAGCCCGGCTCCTTCCACCAAGATTCGCGCCTCTCTGCATTCTAGCGAGTCCCCTGCTATGACCGCCACCCGCACTGTCCAACCCGCTGCCAAACCCGCTGTCCAAACCACTGCCCAAACCGCCTCCGCCGCTTACGTTCCCACTCCGTGGTGGACCGTCGAGGCCTTGGTTGCCTTGTTCGAACTGCCCTTCAACGATCTGCTGTTTCGCGCCCAGGAAGTGCATCGCGAGCATCACGACGCCAATGCCGTGCAGCGTTCGACCCTGCTCTCGATCAAGACCGGCGGCTGTTCGGAAGATTGCGGCTACTGCTCGCAATCGGCGCACCACGGCGAGATCGAGAAGGAAGCCTTGCTGGAAACCGATGAGGTCGTCGCCGCGGCGCAGGCCGCCAAGGACAAGGGCGCCACGCGCTTCTGCATGGGTGC
>JANMTA010000181.1:0-3839 GCA_031389965.1 Betaproteobacteria bacterium | reverse complement strand
TTCGATGCCGTGGCGAAACTCGCGAGCGAACACGGCTTTGCGCTGCAGCGGCGCAGCGGGAATGCGGCGCTCGAAGCGACGACCGACGTGCTGCTCGGCGACAGCATGGGCGAGCTGTTCGCCTTCTATGCAGCGGCCGATATCGCCTTCATCGGCGGCAGCCTGCTCGATTTCGGCAGCCAGAACCTGATCGAAGCGGCGGCCTGCGGCACGCCGATTCTCATCGGCCCTTCAACGCGGAATTTTGCCGAGGCCGCGCGCGAAGCCATTGCCGGCGGTGCAGCGCTGGCCATCCGCGACGCCGATGATCTGGCGAGACAGGTCACTGCCCTGCTGTCAGATGCCGGGCGCCGGCAACGAATGGGTGAAGCCGGGCGCGCTTTCGCCGGGCGCCATCGCGGCGCGACGGCACGCACGCTGGAATTGATCAGTCGAGCAGTGTGTTGATGGAGGCGACATCGTCTTCGCCCAGGCTGCCGGCAGCGGCCTTGAGCCTGATCAACGAGATCAGCGTGTCCATGCGCGACTTTGCCAGCTTCTGACGGGTATCGAAGAGCTGGCTCTGGGCGTTCAGTACGTCGATGTTGATACGCACGCCGACTTCATAGCCGAGCTTGTTCGAATCCAGCGCCGACTGCGAGGAAATCAGGGCCGCTTCATAGGCCCGGACCTGTGCCAGGCCTGCGTTAACGCCAAGATAGCCCTGGCGCGCGTTGAGCGCCGCCGTGCGACGGGCATTGTCAAGGTCGGCAGCTGCCTTTTCCTTCAGGGCAACGGCTTCGCGCGTCCTGGATGCGGTGGCGCCACCGGCAAAGATCGGGAGCGACAGTTGCAGGCCGATGGTGTTGGTATTGGTGTCGCTGCCCAACCCGCTGCCGACTCCGGCGCCAGTCAGCGTGGTGCGGCTGGTCGAACTGCGGCCCTGTGTCGCCACCAGATCCACTGTCGGGTAATGGCCAGCGCGCTGCCTCTCTATTTCGCGCGTGGCAATCTCGTACTGGGCCTGGGAGATCTGCACCGAGGCGCTGCCCGATTCGGCCATTTCTGCCCACTTTTCGATGTCTGCCGGCTGCGGGCTTGCCAGTTGCACCCCGGACTTGACAGGCTTCAGGCCTTCCGGCTCCCTGCCGATCACCGTGCGCAGCACCTGGCGTTTGACGTTCAGGTCATTCTGCGCGGCGATTTCCTGCGCGATGGCGAGGTCATAGCGCGACTGCGCTTCCTGGCTGTCGGTGATCGTGGCGGTGCCGACCTCGAAATTGCGTTTGGCCGATTCGAGCTGTTCGGCAATCGACACCTTCTGCGCCTGGTTTGTCGCCAGCACATCCTGCGCCAGCAACACATCGAAGTAGGCCACCACCGTACGCACGATCAGTTCCTGCCTGGCCAGGCTGAACTGCGCTTCGGCCTGCACCACGGCGAGTTCCGACTGGGTATAGGCGACCCAGTTCTGCCAGCGGAACAGCGGCTGGGTGAGGGATACCGTCCAGCCGTTGCTGTTGTACTGGCTGTCGCGCGATGGCACACCCTGACCACGGAAGTTCGTGTCCACCTCATTCCATACCGTGCTTGCCGCGAGGCCGACATTCGGCAGCAAGCCCGCGCGGCCCTGCGGCAGCTTCTCGCGACCGGCGTCGAGCGCCGCCCGCGCCGCGGCAAATTGCGCGTCGTAGGCCATGGCATCGCGATACACGGCCATCAGGTCGGCACCCTGGGCGAACGGGACAAACCCGCCGGCAAGCCCGGCAGACAGGCAGCCGGCAAACATCAGGGAAATCATCTTCTTCATCTTCATCGTGAACTCCGCGCTACGTCCCGCTTTCATTTCAATACGTCGGCATCGCCGGATCGACTTCCCGCGCCCAGGCGGCAACGCCGCCCTGCAGGTTGCTGATGCTGCTGAAGCCCATCTGTTGCAGAAACATTCCGGCCTGAAAACTGCGCGCGCCGTGATGGCAAACCATGACGATATCCTCGTCGCGCCTGAGCTCATGATAGCGGGCAGGAATGCCGCGCATGGGCATGGACAGCGAACCAGCGATGCGGCAGGTCTCGAACTCCCACGGCTCACGCACATCGAGCAGCACCGGCCTGGTCCGCTCTGCATCGGCGAGCCAGTCCTTGAGCTGGGAAGCGGAAAGCTGGCGCATCGGGTCAGAAGGCAAAGGCCGGCACCCGTTCGGCGTCGGTCAAGGGAGCCACCACGGTTTCGAATATTGCGACACGCCGGAAAGAATCTCCCGCTTGCGTGTAGAGCGCCGCCTGCATGGCCGGCGCCACACCTTCGATGGCAAACAGACGACCGTCCGGCTTGAGCTGGTCGAGCAGGACCTGCGGCACCTTGTCTACCGAACCCGAAATCATGATGGCATCAAAGGGGGCGTGGGCCGACAAGCCGGAGAGGCCGTTGCCGACCTCGACCGAGACGTTGGTCACGCCGGCACGACGCAGATTCTCGCGCGCCGTAGCGGCCAGCCGCGGGTCGATCTCGATCGACCACACATGATCGGCATGAGCCCCCAAAAGCGCGGCCATGTAGCCGGAACCGGTGCCGACTTCCAGCACGTTCTCGTGCTTTTTCATCGCCAGCGCCTGCAGGGCGAGGGCTTCGACGATGGGTGCAAACATGCAGGCGCCGGAATCGCCCTCCAGCGGAATCTGCGTGTCGGCAAAGGCCAGCCGGCGATGCGCCGGCGGAACGAATTCTTCGCGCTTGACCATGAACAACATCTCCAGCACGTCAGGATTCAGCACCTTGCCGGGACGCAGTTGTTGCTCGATCATGTTGAACCGGGCTTGTTCGAAATTCATCATATCTCCAGAAAATCTATATTAGCATGCCCTAATATTTAGGCAACGCCGGAAGAGGCAGGATTCTACGCTTGCGCGCCTGAGTCGGCACCCGGTTCCCTCACCCGGAACCACGCCGCATAGAGGGCCGGCAGGAACAGGCAGGTGAGTACCGTGGCGACAATCAGGCCGCCCATGATGGCCACCGCCATCGGCCCCCAGAACACCTGCCGGGTCAGCGGAATCATGGCCAGGACCGAGGCCGCCGCGGTCAGGGTGATGGGACGGAAACGGCGCACGGTCGAGCTCACGATCGCCTCCCAGGCGCTCTTGCCCTCGGCTTCGTCCTGTTCGATCTGATCGACCAGGATCACCGAGTTGCGCAGGATCATGCCCATCAGCGCGATCACGCCGAGGTTGGCGACGAAGCCGTAGGGCACCTGGAACACCAGCAAGGCCAGCGTGACGCCGATCAAACCCAGTGGCGCCGTCAGCAGCACCATGATGGTGCGGCTGATGCTCTGCAACTGGATCATCAGCAGCGTGATGACGCCGACGATCATCAGCGGCACCACGGCCTTGATCGAGTTCTCGCCCTTGGCCGATTCTTCCGTCGAGCCGCCCATTTCGATGCGGAAGCCCGGCGGCAGCTTGGCCCGCAAGTCGCCCAACTGCTGGTCGAGCTGCGCCGAGGCGGCCTGCGGCTGCATGCTGCCAACGATGTCGGCGCGCACGGTGATGGTCGGCATGCGGTCGCGGCGCCAGATCAGGCCTTCCTCCAGCACCGGCACCAGGCGCGCCACCTGGGCCAGCGGAATATGGCGGCCGCTGGTCGCGACGATATCGAGATCGGGCAGCCGGTTCAGCGTGCGCGGATCGGCGAAATCTTCGCCACCTTCGCCACCTGTGCCACCTGCGCCACCCTTGTCGACGCGTCCGGCATCCGCGCGCCAGACCACGTCGATCAACTGGTCCTGCTCGCGGAACTGCGTCACCGTGGCGCCCACCAGCCAGCCTTGCAGGGTCAGCGCCACATCCTGGCTGGACAC
>JANMTA010000176.1:0-4348 GCA_031389965.1 Betaproteobacteria bacterium | reverse complement strand
CCGGCATCGATGGCGGCTTCGGTCATGGGCATCTGCGAGGAGAAATACAGGCGCTTCTCCGGATGCATGGTCTTCAACAGGCTGCCGTCCTTCGACAGTTCCACGGTGCCGACCGACGCGCGGTAATTGGGCCCCGGCGCGTCCTTGACGCCGATAAAGCGGAAGCTGTAACCACCCACCTTCACGGTATCGCCAGGCTCCATGCGCACGTCCTTCTCTTCCTGGTAGCCGCCGACCATGGCGACGCCGATGACAAACACCGCAATGCCGAAATGCGCGACCTGCATGCCCCAGAAGGACGCAGGGGGTTTGCCGGCCTTCACCCGGTCGATGATCTGGAACAGGCCGCTGGCGGTGATCCACACCGCCAGCAGACAACTCATGGCCGTCAGCGGCGTCCAGGCACCCATCAGCAGCGGCAGTGCGATACCGGCGATCACCGCGAGTACCATGCTGACCCGCAGGCGACGCGCAATCGCCTTGAGGTCGGCGTGTTTCCAGTGCGCCAGGGGGCCGACCGCCATCAGCAGCAGCAGCGGCACCATTACCGGCACGAATACCGTATTGAAATAGGGCGGCCCCACCGAAATCTTGCCCATGCCGAGTGCATCGATCAGCAGCGGATACAGCGTCCCCAGCAGCACACTGGCGGCAGCCACCACCAGCAGCACGTTGTTCATCAGCAGCATGGTTTCGCGCGACACCAGGCCGAAGTTGCCGCCGGCGCTGACCCTGGGCGCGCGCCAGGCAAACAGCGCCAGCGAACTGCCGACCACCACCACCAGCAGCGCCAGGATGAAGATGCCGCGACGCGGATCCGTGGCGAAGGCATGCACCGAGGTCAGCACGCCGGAGCGGACCAGAAAGGTGCCCAGCAGCGACAGCGAAAACGCCGCGATGGCCAGCAGCACGGTCCAGTTCTTGAAGGCGCCGCGCTTTTCGGTGACGGCCAGCGAATGGATCAGCGCCGTGCCCACCAGCCAGGGCATGAACGAGGCATTTTCGACCGGGTCCCAGAACCACCAGCCGCCCCAGCCCAGCTCGTAATAGGCCCACCAGCTGCCGAGCGCAATGCCCAGCGTGAGGAAAACCCAGGCCGCCGTGGTCCATGGCCGCGACCAGCGCGCCCAGGCGGCGTCGAGGCGGCCCGAAATCAGCGCCGCGACGGCGAAGGCGAACGCCACCGAGAAGCCGACATAACCCATGTCGAGCATGGGCGGATGAAAGACCAGGCCAGGGTCCTGCAGCAAGGGGTTGAGATCACGCCCTTCCGCGGCAGCCGGCAACATGCGCTCGAAGGGGTTCGAGGTAAACAGGACAAATGCCAGCAGGCCGATGCCGACCAGTCCCAGCACCGCGAGTACGCGCGCCACCATGATCTCGGGGAGTTGGCGCGAAGCCAGCGACACCGCGGCGCCCCAGCCTGCCAGCATCAGCACCCAGAGCAGCAGCGAGCCTTCGTGACCACCCCAGACGGCGGAGAAACGGTACAGGGTCGGCAACTGGCTATTGGAATGATTGGCGACATAGCTCACCGAGAAATCATTGGCGAGAAAGCTCTGGGCGAGGCAGGCGAATGAAATGGCGATCAGCACGAACTGCGTTTGCGCCGCCGGCCGCGCCAGCGCAACCCACTGCTGCTGTCCACCGAGTTTTCCACCATGGGCGCCGACCAGCGGCAGCACGCCCTGCGCGATGGCAACCACGAAGGCAAGAATCAGGGCGAAGTGTCCGAGTTCGGGGGTCATGTTTTTTGTACCTGGTTCATGGTGCGCCGGACGTCCGGCAAATTGGATTCTGTCCCGGCTCCAGTCACCGCATTGCGCTATCTGCAACTTTCATGCATGCCAACGCCGAAACTGCACAGGGTCATTTGTACGCCGGTGCACTCAGACTTTTCTGGGCTTTCTGCGCCTGGTCCACCGCGTGCTGGGCCTCCGGAGGCATGTAATTTTCGTCATGCTTGGCCAGCACTTCGGTGGCGGCAAAAACGCCGTCGCCGCCCAGCTTGCCCTGCACGACCGCACCTTTACCGTCGCGAAAGAGGTCGGGCAGGATGCCGGTGTAGGCCACGGGGATGTCCTTGGCGGTGTCGGTGATGATGAAGCGCACCGTCATGTCCTGGCGCTTGACCGAACCCTCTTTTACCAAGCCGCCGATGCGGAAGGCCTTGCCGTGCGGCGCCTTGCCGGCCAGCACCTCGGTAGGCGTGACATACAGCGCAATGTTGCTGTCGAGGGCGTTCAGCGTCAGCACGGCGGCAAGTGCGATCGAGGCGAGTCCGCCCACAATCAGGGCGATGCGTTTCTGTCTGGGTTTCATTGGGTTCTTTGCTGGGTTTCGAGTTCGTCGGCGAGGCGTTCGCGGATCAGGCTGCGGCGAACTTCGCTAAGACGTCGCTTTGCCAGAAAAGGTTCCGCGATCATGAGCAGCGCGCAGGCCCCGAAGCTGCCCCAGACATACAGGGCGTAACCGCCCATGGCGAAGAATTCGCCGACGCTATTCCACTGCATGCTTGACCCATTCCGTATGTCGTTCGCGTTCGAGAATGATGGCGCGCACCCGCATCAGCGCCACGGCGATGGAATACATCCAGAACGCCAGGGCCATCAGCAGCATGCCCCACAGCATGGTCTGCGCCATGGAGGGCGCCTTGTTGAGGTTGATTGTCGAGCCCTGATGCAGGGTGTTCCACCACTTCACCGAGAAATAGATGATGGGAATATTGACCACGCCGACCAGGGCCAGGATCGCCCCGGCCTTGTCGGCGCGCCGCGGGTCATCGATCGCCGCCTGCAGCGCCATGAAACCCAGGTAAAGAAAGAACAGGATCAGCTCCGAGGTCAGGCGCGCATCCCACACCCACCACGCACCCCACATCGGCTTGCCCCAGAGTGCCCCGGTCCACAAGGACAGCGCCGCCATCAGGGCCCCGGTGGGCGCCAGCGACTGCGCCATCATGGCCGACACGCGCGTGTTCAGCGCCAGCCCGAGACCGGCCCAGAAAGCCATCACCAGATAAATGAACATCGACATCCAGGACGCCGGCACGTGCACGAAAATGATGCGGTAGCCTTCTCCCTGCTGTGCATCGGTCGGCGCGACGAAGAAGGAAATCCACAGCCCGGCAATGCCGAAAGCCGCAGCGGCGGCCCAGAACCACGGAATCATCCGCCCGGCCAGCGGATAAAAGCTCTGCGGGCTGGCAAACTTGAACCACTGAATAATCGACTGTCTCACTCCAACGCTATCCTCAACGCCGCCGTGGTCGCCCACGGCGCAAAAAAAGCAGCCAGCACCAGCATTGCCGCCAGCAGGGACAAATGCCCCCCGACGTCGAGCCCGGCAATATGGGCTTCGACCGCCCCGGCGCCGAAGATCAGCGCCGGAATGTAAAGCGGCAATACCAGCAGTGCCAGCAACACACCGCCGCCACGCACGCCCAGTGTCAGCGCCGCACCGATCGCGCCGATCAGTGACAGCAGGGGCGTGCCCAGCAACAGCGCCAAGGTGAGGATGCCCAGGGCCGACGCATCGAGGTCGAACTGCAGACCAAGTACCGGCGCCAGCAATACCAGCGGCAAACCACACAACAACCAATGGGCGAGTATTTTACCGGCAACCAGCAATCCCAAGGGTGATGGCGACAAGGCCATCTGTTCCAAGGTGCCGTCCGCGTGATCGGCCGCAAACAGGCGCGGCAGGCCAAGCAGGGTTGCCAGCAGTGCCGCAACCCACAATATCCCGGGGGCGATCTTCTTCAACAGCACGGGCTCCGGCCCGATTCCCAGCGGGAACAGGCTGGTGACGATGACGAAAAAGAACACGGCCGTCAGCACCTCGCTCTTGCGCCGCATTGCCAGCAGCAGATCGCGGCGCACCGTGGCGAGAAAGGGGTTCATAGCACCAAAGCCTTTCCGCCCGGCACAGGCAAAGGCTGATGGCTGGTCAGCACGGCCATGCCGCCGCCTGACAGATGCTCGGCGATCAGATCTCCAAGCAGTTTCACCGCAGCCACATCAAGTGCGTTGAACGCCTCGTCGAGCACCCAGAGGACTGCCGGCCGTGTCAGCAAGCGCGCCAGCAGCACGCGCCGCTTCTGGCCGGCCGAGAAAAAGCGCACCGGCATCACCCATATAGATTCTGGCAGGGAAGCGATTCCATATGAGGAATCCTGCTGTCGCCCCTGCCGTCACGATAGCGAGAGCGCTTACCAAAATCTGTTGTCGATCGTAGGCAATGAAAAATAGAAACAAGGTAATTACTGCAACCGTGCCAGATGCACCTCCATCAAGATTGTCGAAGAAGTTAATGGAGTTACAGACACCGACAATCCAAAAGATTGTTA
>JANMTA010000172.1:0-3292 GCA_031389965.1 Betaproteobacteria bacterium | reverse complement strand
GCGCCATGGAGCAATTCAAGGAGTTGTTCGCGGTCTTCGGGTTCGCGCAACAGCAGCGCGGTGAGACGTTCGATGAGGCCGGGTCTACTGGATGGGTCCATTATTTACGCGTAAGGATCGGGGTAACCGAGAGCATTCAGGATTTCCCTCTCAAGCGCTTCCATGCGTTTCGCGTCGGCGCGGCCGGTCTCGTGGTCATAGCCCTGTAAATGCAGCATACCATGCACGATCAGGTGCGCGCAGTGGGCTTCCGGCAGCTTGTCCTGCTCCTGCGCCTCGCGTTCCAGCACCGGCAGGCAGAGCACCAGGTCGCCGCTGAGCGTCGTGCCCGATGCGTAAGGGAAGGAGAGGACATTGGTGGCGTAGTCCTTGCCCCGGTAATCGCGATTGAGACTGCGGCCCTCGTCGGCGTCGACGAAACGCACGGTCACTTCGGCCGGAATTCCGCAGGCGGCGCGCACCCAGCGCCGCACTTGCGGCCGGGTCGGTGCCCCCTCCTTGCCGCCGGGATACTGCACCGACAGTCGCAGTTCAGGCAGGCGGGCGGGTTCAGGCAGGCGGGCGCGTGGCGTCATGCTTCTGGTAGGCATCGACGATGCGTGCCACCAGCGGGTGGCGCACCACGTCCGAGGCGTCGAAGTCGGTGAAGGCGAGGCCGCGCACATCGGCCAGAATGCGCCGTGCCTCGACCAGGCCGGACTTCTGCCCGCGCGGCAGGTCGATCTGCGTCACGTCGCCGGTGACCACCGCCTTGGCGCCGATGCCGATGCGGGTGAGGAACATTTTCATTTGTTCCGGCGTGGTATTCTGCGCTTCGTCGAGGATGATGAAGGCATGATTCAGCGTGCGTCCGCGCATGTAGGCCAGCGGCGCGATCTCGATGTTCTGCTTCTCGAACAGCTTGGATACCTTTTCGAAGCCCATCAGGTCGTAGAGCGCATCGTAGAGCGGGCGCAGATAGGGATCGATTTTCTGCGCCAGATCGCCGGGCAGGAAACCGAGCCGCTCGCCGGCCTCGACCGCCGGCCGGGTCAGCACGATGCGGCTGACCAGGTCGCGCTCGAAGGCATCGATGGCGGAGGCGACCGCGAGGTAGGTCTTGCCGGTGCCGGCCGGGCCGATGCCAAAGGTGATGTCGTGTTCCTGGATGTTGCGCAGGTATTGCGCCTGGTTGGGCGTGCGCCCGTGCAGCTCGCTCTTGCGCGTCAGCAATCCGGCATTCGGCGGCAGCGGCGAGTATGGCAAACCCGCGTTGCGGTTGCGCGTGATCTCGATCAGGCCGAGTTGCAGTTCGTCGATCGACAGCGGTTCGGCCGCCTGTTCGTAGAAAAGCTGCAGGGCCGTGGCGGCCAGCCGCGACTGCGCCAGTTCACCGTTGATCCGGCAGTGCTGGCCGCGGCGGCTGATGGTGACATCGAAGGCCGCCTCGATCTGGCGCAGGTTCTCGTCCAGCGCGCCGCAGAGATTTTGCAGCCGTGCGTTGTCCGGCGGCTGCAATTCAAGGCTCAAGGCACGGGGTAAGGGCATTTGCAGGATGCGGATTGCGGGCTATTGCTGCGTGACGACTTCGCCGCGCAGGCTGTGCGGCAGCGCGGCGGTGATGGTGACATCGACGAAGCGGCCGATCAGGCGTTCGTTGCCGGCGAAGTTGACCACACGGTTGTTGTCGGTGCGGCCCGCCAGTTCGCAGGCATCCTTTTTCGCGTGCCCCTCGACCAGGACGCGCTGCATCGTGCCGACCATGGCCTGGCTGATTTTCAGCGCCTGCGCCTCGATGGTTTTCTGCAGGCGCATCAGCCGCTTTATCTTCAGTTCCGCCGGCGTGTCGTCGGCCATGTCGGCGGCGGGTGTGCCGGGACGCGGGCTGTAGACGAAGGAGAAGCTGTTGTCGAAGTTCAGCTCCTCGACCAGGCGCATGGTCTTTTCGAAGTCCTCCTCGGTCTCGCCGGGGAAGCCGATGATGAAGTCGGACGACAGCGACAAATCGGGCCGCGCCGCCTTGAGCTTTCTCACCAGCGACTTGAATTCGAGCACCGAATAGCCGCGTTTCATGGCCGCCAGGATCCGGTCGGAACCCGATTGCACCGGCAGATGCAGATGCGAGACGAGTTTGGGCGTGTTGCGGTAGATGTCGATCAGCCTCTGCGTCATTTCGCGCGGATGCGATGTCGTGTAGCGAATGCGCTCGATGCCTTCCATGCCCGCCAGTGTTTCGATCAGGAAGGCCAGGTCGGCGGGTTCGTCGTCGTCCATGTCGCCGCCGAATTTTCCCCGATAGGCATTGACGTTCTGCCCGAGCAGGGTGACTTCGCGCACGCCGCGCGCGACCAGTCCGGTGATTTCTGCGACCACGTCGTCCAGCGGGCGCGAGACCTCCTCGCCACGCGTGTAGGGTACGACGCAGAAACTGCAGTACTTGGAGCAGCCCTCCATGATCGAGACGAAGGCCGAGGTTCCGGTAACCGTGGCGGGCGGCAGGGCGTCGAACTTCTCGATTTCCGGGAAGGAAATGTCGACCTGTGCCTTGCCGCTGGCGCGCCGCGCGGCGATCATCTGCGGCAGGCGGTGCAGGGTCTGCGGGCCGAAGACGAGATCGACATAGGGGGCGCGGGCGACGATGGCCGCACCTTCCTGGCTGGCGACACAGCCGCCGACGCCGATCACCATGTTCGGGTTCTGCTGCTTCAGGTGCCGGACCCGGCCGAGGTCGTGGAACACCTTCTCCTGCGCTTTTTCGCGCACCGAGCAGGTGTTGAACAGGATGATGTCGGCTTCCTCGGGGTTCTCCGTCTTGACCACGTCATCGCTGCCGGCCAGCACGTCGACCATCTTGTCGGAGTCGTATTCGTTCATCTGGCAACCGAAGGTGCGGATGAACACTTTCTTTGACATCGTCGATTGCGCGAAAAAATGGGGAGGAGGCGCGATTATAGAGCAGCCGCAGCGGCCGCCTGTTTGCTACCATCGCCGCCATGTCACCAGCAGTCGTCCCCGCAGTTGTCCTTTTGTCCGGCGGTCTGGATTCCGCCACGGTCCTCGCCCTGGCGCGCGAGCAGGGCTTTGCCTGCCACTGCCTGTCGCTCGATTACGGACAGCGCCACGGCGCCGAGCTGCAGGCGGCGGCGCGCGTGGCGGCGGCGCTGGGGGCGGTGGCGCAGCGCGTGCTGAAACTCGATCTCGGCCAACTGGGCGGCTCGGCGCTGACCGACAGCTCGATCGCCGTGCCGACCACGGGCGTGATGCCCGGCATCCCGGTCACCTACGTGCCGGCGCGCAACACCATCATGCTGTC
>JANMTA010000130.1:0-4632 GCA_031389965.1 Betaproteobacteria bacterium | reverse complement strand
CAAGCCTACGAAACCACCTTCCTCAAGCACGGCCTGAAAGCCGCGCAGATCCTGCTGACCCACGACGATCTGTCCGACCGCACGCGTTACCTGAATGCCCGCTCGACCCTGCAGACCCTGCTCGAGCTCGGCGTGGTGCCGATCATCAACGAAAACGACACCGTGGTCACCGACGAGATCAAGTTCGGCGACAACGACACGCTGGGGGCGCTGGTAGCCAACCTGGTCGAGGCCGAGGCGCTGATCATTCTCACCGACCAGAAAGGCCTCTACAGCACCGATCCGCGCCTCGACCCGGCCGCCACCCTGATCGGCGAAGGTCGCGCCGACGACCGTCGCTTCGAAGCCATGGCCGGCGGCGCCGGCTCGGGCATCTCCAGGGGCGGCATGATCACCAAGGTGCGCGCCGCCCAGCGCGCGGCGAAGAGCGGCGCGCATACCCTGATCGTCAGCGGCCGCGAGCCCGACTCGCTGCTGGCCGCTACCCGCGGCGAGCCTATCGGCACCCTGCTCTACGCCGTCGAATCGCCGCTGGCGGCGCGCAAGCAATGGCTGGCCGACCACCTGCAACTGGCCGGGGCGCTGACGCTCGACGCCGGCGCGGTGCAAGCCCTGGGCGACGGCCGCAGCCTGCTCGCCGTCGGCGTGGCGCGGGTCGAGGGTGATTTCGAGCGAGGCGCCGCAGTCGCCTGCCATGCCCCCGACGGCCATGAAATCGCCCGCGGCCTGATCAATTATTCGAGCTCCGAAGCGCGCCGCATCGCCGGCCACGGCACCCACGACATCGAAGCCCTGCTCGGCTACATCGACAGCGCCGAGCTGATCCACCGCGACAACCTGGTTCTGCTCTGAGCGGCAGGGCTCATGGGAGTACAGAAAATGAAGCTACTGCTTGGCGAGATTCGCCCCGGCGAAATTCTCCTTGAGGATTTCATCAAGCCCATGGGCATCACCGCCCGCCAACTGGCTGCTGACATCGACGTTTCGCCCAGCCGCATCATCGAGTTCATTCACGGCTCGCGGCCCGTCACGGCCGATACCGCGCTGCGCCTCGGGCTGTCCTACGGGATGGAGCCACGTTTCTGGCTGAACCTGCAAAGCGAACACGACATGCGGACCGCAACGCGCAAGCTCAAAGACAAGATCGCGCCCCGCATCCCGGTATTCCATCACGTTGCCGCGTAAGACCTTTCGCCCCGCCGGCCTGAAAAGTTATGTCTACGGCAAAGCCGGAGACGGTATCCCTTGCGGCCGGCGCTGGCGGACGGCAAAGCGGAATCCGGCAGACAGAGTCCGGGACGGCGGCGGATACCGCGGAAATTCAATTCGAGTCAATATGATTCGCCGGATTGCAGGAAAACCGTGCCCGGCCCCCGGTTCATGGAGCAAGTGCAGCACCAGCTCCATTGCAGGACAGACTTCAGTCGGTCAAGGCCGGCTGGAACCGGCCCCGCCGGGGGACAACACTGGCTTTGCGCCCTTCACCAGCGGCCTGCTGACGTATCGCGATAAGTCTCGATCAGCCTTCTGTCTGGGCCGCCGCTGCCGCTTCCTGGGGTGAATTCCGCAGCAGCACGGCGGCCAGCGCCGGTAGCAGGAGCAGGGCGCCGAGCATATTGACGAGGAACATGAAGGCCAGCAGGATGCCCATGTCGGCCTGGAACTTGAGTGCCGAGAAGGCCCAGGTTCCCACGCCGACGGCCATCGTCGCGGCAGTAAACGCGATCGAGGTGCCACGTTGCCGGAGCGCCTGATAGAAGGCGTCGGGTAGATTGCGGCCTTCCGCCAGCGCGTTGGCCATCCGCTCGTAGAGATATATCCCGTAATCGACCCCGACCCCGACCCCGAGTGCAATCACCGGCAGCGTCGACACCTTGAGGCCGATCCCGAGCAAGGCCATCAGGGCATTGCAGAGCACGGCGACGATGGTCAGCGGCAGGATGATGCAGAGGGTCGCCCGCCACGAGCGGAACTCGATCAGGCACAAGAGACTGATTGAACCGAAGAGCAGCAGCAGCATGGTGACTTCGGCGGCATCGACCGCCTCGTTGGTCGCCGCCATCACGCCTACGTTGCCCGAGGCCAGCTTGAATTCGAGTTTTTCGGATGGATTTGCCGCGATGAACGCCTTGACCTCGCGAATAATGTGCGCGATCGTCGTTCCCTGATGGTCGTTGGTGAAGATCATCACCTGCATCGCGTTGCAGTCGGTGTTGAGCAGCCCGGTACTGGTGTCGATCGGCGTCACCGACTGGGCGAGGATGGACGGGTCGCGCGCGAGCACGCGCCAGCGCGGATTGCCCTCGTTCCATCCCGCATTGACGATCTTCGCCATGCCGGGCAGCGACAGTACGCCCTGTACCCCGTGCACGTTCTTCATCGTCGTTTCGAAGCGGTCGATCAGGCCCATGACCTCGTGATGCGTGCAGGCGCCATCGACGTTGCGCGACTGGGCGATTACCGACAGCACATCGACGCCAATCGAGAACGAATCGACGATCGCCGCGGTATCGCGGTTGTAGCGGGAGTCGTCATGCAGTTCCGGAATCCCCTTGCCCAGATCGCCGGTGCGCAGGTCGCGCGCCATCCAGGCGGCAGTCGCCAACAGCAGAGCCGCCACCAGCAGCACCCGCAGCGCCAGACGCGGCTCGGCAAAGCCCTTGAGCGCCATCCACAGCCGGTCGGCGCCGAGTTTATTGCCGCCAGCGTGCCTGACTTCCGCCGGGGAGAGGCGCATCCACGAGAGCAGGATTGTCAGCAGCATCTTGTTGGTGACGATCATCAGCGCCACGCCGAGGCTGGCGGTAATCGCCAGTTCGCGCACGATGTCGATCTCGATGTAGAGGATCACGAGAAAGCCCAGCGCATTCGCCAGCAGCGCCATCGCTCCCGGCATGAAGAGCTTGAGGAAGGCGTTGTGTGCGGCGGCCAAGCCGCCGAGCCCGTTCACCACCTCGATCTGCCAGGCATTGGTCATCTGTACGGCATGACTGACCCCGATCGAGAAGATCAGGAAGGGTACCAGAATCGACAGCGGATCGATGCCGTAACCGAGCAGCGGCAGCAAACCGAGCAGCCAGATCACCGGTATCATCGCGCAGACTAGGGCAACCGCGGAGAGCTTGGCCGACCCGGAATACCAGTACAGCAGCCCCGCGGTAATCGCGAAGGCGACCACGAAGAACTGCAGCACGGCGCGCGCACCCTCGGTGATATCACCGACCGCCTTGGCGAAGCCGATGATGTGTACGTCGAGTCCGGCCTTTTGATAGGTGGTGCGGATTTTCTCCAGTTGGTCCGCCACCGCGACGTAGTTCAGCCTGACGCCGGTCGTCGGGTCGATCTCCAGCAGTTCGGCGCTGACCAGCGCCCCCTTGAAATCGTTGGACACCAGACGGCCGACCCGCCCCGACTTGAGCACGTTGGCGCGCACCGTCGCCAGGTTTGCATCGGTACCTTGGAAATCGGCCGGAATGATGTTGCCGCCGGCAAAGCCGTCCTCGACCACCTCGATGAAGCGGGCATTCGGCGTAAACAGCGAGGTCACGGTGGCGCGATCGACCCCGGGGATGAAGAACACCGCGTCGGTCACCGCCTTGAGCGTGCGGAAAAACTCGGGGTTGTAGATGTCGCCTTCCTTTTGACGCAGGGCGACCAGCACGCGGTTGGCGCCGCCGAAGGTCTTCTGGTAGGCCGTGAATGTCTGCATGTACTCATGCTTGAGCGGGATCATCTTCTCGAATCCCGCATCGACCCGGAGATGCGTCGCCGACCAGATCAGCCCGATGGTAATCAGCACGAACAGGGTCAGAAAGCTGCGGCGCCAGGAAAACAGCAGATTGCCGATGGTGCGAACGACTGCGTTCGCCCCGTTCGTTTTCATTGCCGCCCCCCCGGCGGCAGCGCGATGCGCGCTACACCGCCCTCGCCGAATACCAGAATTCCGTCCTCCCCACCTTGCTGCTGCGAGCGCTGAACCGCGCTCAGGGTGCGACTGGCCTTTGTCGATACGCGCTTGAAAGTGCGTCCATCATCCCGGCTGGCGAGCACCATGCCGTTCTGGCCGACCAGCATGACCAGGCCATCGTTGGCCAGGCCGCCGAACAGCGCGCTGTCGCTGCCCGCGACCACCGCCTGCCAGGTCGCCCCGCGATCCTCGCTACGGAAGATATTGCCGCGCATGCCGAAGGCCAGGACACCGCCCTGCGCCAGCGGCAGAAGTCCGAAGAATGAACCCGTATAGGGCGATGCCAGTTTTTCCCAGTGCGTGCCGCCGTCGCCCGAGCGCAGCAGCGTGCCAGCTTCGCCGGCCAGCAACAGCGTGCCATCGGCAAGGCGAGCGAGTGCGTTGAAGTGGCGGTCTTCCGTGGTGATCTGGCGCTCGGCCCAGGTGAGACCGCCATCCATGCTCTCGTAAAAGGCGCCATAGGCGCCGACCGCGATGGCCCGCTGTTTATCGGCGAACATGACGCGAAGCAAGGGCCGCAACTGTTTCGAATCACGAAAAACTTCCTTCCATGAGTTGCCGCCGTCCTCACTGCGCAGGATCACCGCATCGTGACCGACCGCCAGTCCGAGCTGCGCATCGGCGAAGGCGACGCCGGTCAAGGTGACATCCGTGGCCGTCGAAAC
>JANMTA010000117.1:0-6276 GCA_031389965.1 Betaproteobacteria bacterium | reverse complement strand
GCCCAGGCGATCGATCGCGTTGCGGTTTCCGGCAAGACGCAGGACAGCATCACGATTGCCGCAACGCAGGCAGGCATGGTCACGGAGGTGGTAGTCAAGCCGGGCCAGCGCGTTGAAGCGGCGAGCGCGCTATTGAACGTCGCGCAGACCGACACTCTCTGGCTGAACATCCAGCTCCCGGTGACCGAGAGCGCGCGCTGGCCGGCCGGAACGAGGGTCAGAATCCCCGACCGCGACCTTGCCGCGAGGATCCTGAGCACGAGCCCCATGGTGTCGCCGGGCAGCCAGACGGTGGTGATGCGCGCCGCGATCGAAGGGCGCACCGATCGGGTCCGGCCCGGCGAGCTGGTGACGGTCGAACTCGTCGCGGGTGCCACCGCGCAGAGCGGATGGACAGTCCCCTTGGCGGCGGTATTCCATGACGGGGACCAAGCCCACGTCTTCGTGCGCACGCTCGAAGGTTTTGACGCCAGAAAAGTGAAGGTGACGGCCAGCGCGGCGCAAACCTTGCGCGTGGAAGGCCCTCTCAAGTCGGGCGAGCAGATCGCTGTGAGCGGGGTGGTCGCGCTCAAGGGCGCATGGCTCGAAGGCAAGGGAGGGAAGTAATGCTTGCGCGCCTCGTTCAGTTCTGCCTGTCGCAGCGCCTGTTCGTCCTGCTGGCTGCGTTGATGCTCGGCGGCGCGGGCTGGTATGCCTGGACCGGATTGCCGATCGATGCTTTTCCCGACGTTTCGAGCACGCAGGTGAAGATCATCATGAAGGCGCCCGGCATGACGCCCGAGGAGGTCGAGAGCCGCATCGCGATTCCGATCGAGGTGGAGATGCTCGGCATTCCGAAGACGAAGATCCTGCGTTCGATCACCAAGTACGGCCTGGTCGACGTGACGATCGACTTCGAGGATGGCACCGACATCTACTGGGCGCGCCAGCAGGTCAGCGAGCGCCTGGGCGGGCTCACCGAGAGCCTGCCCGCCGGCATCACCGGTGGCATGGCGCCGATCACCACCCCTCTGGGCGAAATGTACATGTTCACCGTCGAAGGCGAAGGGCTGTCGCTCGCCGAGCGGCGGAGCCTGCTCGACTGGGTCATCCGGCCCGCGCTTCGCACGGTGCCCGGCGTAGCCGACGTGAATTCGCTCGGCGGCGAGGTCCGCGCTTTCGAAGTCGTGCCCGAACCGCTCAAAGTAGCGGCCGCCGGCGTGACCATGAACCAGCTCAGGGAGGCGATCAACGCCAACAACCGCAACGACGGCGCGGGACGCCTCGGCGAAGGCGACGAAGTGCTGCTCGTGCGCAGCGAGGGCAGCGTCCGCAACCTGGAGGATCTGCGTGCCGTCGTCGTGACGATGAAGGAGGGTGCGCCCGTGCGCGTGGGCGACCTCGCCGAAGTCAGGATCGGCACCGTCACGCGCTATGGCGTGGTGACGCAAAGCGGGCGCGCCGAAGCGGTCGAGGGCCTGGTGCTGGGACTGGCCGGCGCCAATGCGCAAAAAGTCGTCGAGGGCGTGCGCGTGAAACTGGACGAACTGCAGCCCACCTTGCCCAAGGGCGTGCGGATCGACACCTTCTACGACCGGGCTTCGCTGGTGACCAAGGCAGTCGGCGCGGTCTCGAAGGCCCTGCTCGAAGCGACCGTGCTGGTGATCGTGCTTCTCGTGCTGTTCCTCGGCAATCTGCGCGCGTCCCTGACCGTGGCGCTGGTGCTCCCGCTCGCGGCGTTGATCACCTTCATCCTCATGCGGGGCTTCGGCATGTCGGCGAACCTGATGAGCCTGGGCGGCCTGGCGATTGCGCTCGGCATGCTGGTCGATGCCGCGGTCGTGGTGGTCGAGAACATCGTGCAGCGCCTGGCGACCGATCCCACGGCCGGCAAGCTGCCGCGGCTGCATACGATCTATCGCGCGGTGCGCGAGGTCGCGGTACCGGTCACCTCCGGGATCTTGATCATCATCACCGTGTTTCTGCCGCTGCTGACGCTACAGGACCTCGAAGGTAAATTCTTCGTGCCCGTGGCACTCACCATCGTCTTTGCCCTGGCCGGATCCCTGGTGTTGTCGCTGACCGTGATTCCGGTGCTGGCGTCCTATCTGCTGCGCGAAGTCAAGCATCAGGAGCCGTGGCTGCCGCGCAAGCTGCTGGCGCTTTACGAGCCGGCGCTTGCCTGGGGCCTGCGCCGGCAGCGCGTCGTCGCGGCGGCGGCGGTGGCGATGTTGCTGGTGGCCGGAGTGATCTACACCCAGGTCGGCAAGACCTTCATGCCGACGATGGACGAGGGCGACCTGATCGTCGGCATCGAGAAACTGCCCTCGGTCAGCCTCGAACAAAGCGCGGCGCTCGATCTGAAGATTCACCAGGCCATCATGCAGGCCATTCCAGAAGTGCATGGCATAGTCGCGCGCGCCGGTTCCGATGAAATTGGCCTCGACCCGATGGGACTCAATCTGTCCGACACGTATCTGCTGTTGAAGCCGCAAGGCGAATGGCGCATGAAGACCAAGGAAGCGCTGATGGACGAAGTGCGCAAGGTGCTCGACCCCATGCCCGGCATCAAATACAGCTTCACCCAGCCGATCGAAATGCGCGTGTCCGAAATGATCATCGGCGTGCGCGGCGACCTGGCGGTGAAGATTTTCGGCCCCGACCTCGGCAAGCTCAACGAGTACGCGAGTCAGGTCGAAGCGTTGCTCAAGACGGTTCCCGGCAATCAGGACGTCTATACCGTCCAGAACGACGGCGTGCAGTACCTGCGGGTGGCGGTGGACCGCTTGCAGGCCGGACGGCTCGGCCTGAACGTCGAGGAAATCCAGGATGCGCTGCGCACGCAGATCGAGGGCCAGCGCGCCGGCATCGTGATCGAAGGCAACCGGCGCACGCCGATCGTGCTGCGCGGCTCCGAAGCGGTTCGCACGTCGCCCGCCGAGTTTGCGGCGACGCGGATCACGACCAGGGACGGCAACACGGTCTCATTGACCAGCGTTGCCAAACTGGAACGGGCGGAAGGTCCGGTCAAGATCGATCGCGAGATGGGCAGTCGCTACAGCGTCGTAATCGCCAACGTCGGCGGGAGGGACCTGGTGGGCTTTGTTGAGGAGGCGAAAGCTCTCGTAACGCAGAAGTTGCCCCTGCCCACCGGATACCGCATCAGTTGGGGCGGCCAGTTCGAAAACCAGCAGCGTGCGGCAGCGCGGCTGACGGTGGTGGTGCCGGTGGCGCTCGGCCTCATCTTCGTACTGCTGTTCTCGACCTTCCGCTCGGTGCGCCAGGCTTTGCTGATCCTGAGCAACGTTCCGTTCGCGCTGGTCGGCGGCATCGTCGCGTTGTGGGTCACGGGGGAATACCTGTCGGTGCCGGCGTCGGTCGGCTTCATCGCGCTACTGGGTATCGCGGTCCTGAACGGTGTGGTGCTGGTCAGCTATTTCAATCAACTGCAAAGCGAAGGAATGAAACTCAGCGAAGTCGTCGTGCAAGGCGCGAAGCGACGTTTGCGGCCGGTGCTGATGACCGCCTCAATTACGGCGTTCGGACTGATCCCGCTGCTGTTCGCGACAGGGCCGGGGTCGGAGATTCAGCGACCGCTCGCCATCGTCGTGATCGGCGGTTTGATCACCGCCACGGCCCTGACGCTGATGCTGCTGCCCATCCTGTATTTGCGCTTCGCATTCCCGAAACGAGAGGTGTCCCATGTCTGAACTTTGCTTGACGCTGTTGTGTCCGCCGGCGACCGAGGAAAAGCTGCTCGATCTGCTGCTCATGCTGCCCGGCAGGACGGTTTTCACCAGCACGGCGACGGCCGCGCACGGCCTGGCCCACGAGAATCTGGACCAAACGGAACAGGTGCTGGGCCGCGCGCGCGCCACCGAAATACAGGTGATCTTTGCCGCGACCGACAAGGCGGCGCTGATCGACGCTCTGCGCCAGCAATTCGCCGGCGCGGGCCTGCGCTACTGGGTGACGACGGTCGTCGAAACGGGAGAAATCACATGATGATTCGTTTGCTCCTCATCGGTCTGTTGACTCTCTCCGGCACCGCGCTGGCGGTTCCGCCGGTGAATCCGCCGGGGCTCTTGCCAACCGAAGTTGCACGGCCATTGCTCGAACAGGACCCCGGCGTCGCCGCCGCGCACGCTGGCCTAGAAGTCGCGCTGCGAGAGGCGGACATCCTCGATAAGTCTCCCCATGAATGGACCGCTCGCGCCACGAGGCAGCAACGGAGACTGGAAAGCGGTCCGCGCTACAACGAATGGAACCTGGGCATTGAGCGGACCCTCCGGCTTCCCGGCAAAGCCGCAGCCGATCGCAACATCGGCAAGACAACCGTCGAAGAGTCCCAGGCGCGCTATGGCGAAGCACTGCACGAAGCCGCGCGTGAATTGATGGCATTGTGGGTGGATAGTCTGGCGGCGGAACGTGTGCGGGAATTGGCCGGGAGCAGTCTTCAGTCGGCACAGGCCAGCCTAGACGCCGTGGAAAAGCGCGTCCGCGCCGGCGACGCTTCGAAATTGGACTTGAGCATCGCCCGCGCCGAACTGGCCGAGCACAGACGCTTGGACAATGACGCAAAGACGCAGGCTGCCGCGGCCTGGGCGCGCCTATCAACCCGTTTCCCTGGCGTGAAGCGTCAGGTACTGGCCCTGCCCGAGCCATTGCCAATTGGGGAAGACGCGGCCTTTTGGCGGGAGCGCATCCTGGCGCAAAGCGATGAATTGAAAGTCGTGCAAACCCAAATGCGAATGTCGCAAGCTCATGCAGAACGAGCGCGTGCGGACAAGACCCCCGATCCAACACTAGGGGTCTATACGGCCTCGGAGGCTGGCGGCAATGAACGCATTGGCGGCATCACGATCAGCATTCCAATCCCGGGTGGCGCGCGCGATTCGCGCAGTGCGAAAGCGATTGCCGCAGTGGAGGTTTCGCGCCGGGAAATCGAACTCAAGAAGCGCCAGCTTGAGGCCTGGATTGAGAGCGCCGTGGTGGCGGCTCGGGGGGCCTACGACAGTCTACAAATCGCCCATGAGGGTGCTGCGGCCATGCAGGAAAACGCCGGACTTATGCAGCGCGCCTATTCGCTCGGCGAAGCGGAGCTGCAAGCCTTGCTGCTGGCGCGTCGCCAGGCGACCGCCGCGATGAACAACGCGCTGCAAGCGCAAGTCACAGCCCTGAAGACCTATTACGGGCTGCTCGTCGACGCTCACTTGATCTGGGATCTGGAACATGACTAGGGATTGGAACCCACTCGAAGCCAGGAGAGCGTTGCGCCCCCTAACATCCGTCTTGGAAGGATGAAGTCATGAAAGTACTTGGTTTGAGCGTCCTGGCAACCGTGCTATTGAGCGCATGTGCCGGACATACGCACAGTCTCATTGCGGAAGAAAGCGATCGGACTCTCAAGGCCGGCTTGTTCCGGCACGAGGGTCAGGACGGACCGGCGATGATTCTTGAACTGGCGGGTACTCGGTTTGAAGCCCATGGTTTCGCCATAAGCCGCACCCAGAATTTGGCTGAACTACGACGACAATACTTTCCCGGCAAGCATTACGACCGGATCTTCTCCGGTAGCGATGCCGAGCATTACGTATATTCCACCCAACCCGAATTACGCGCCGAAAACGGTGCAACTTTGCAATGCTCTGCCGCATGGCGAGCATACGCTGCCCCGGCAGGCCATTGTGTCACCGCCAACGGCACGCGCATCGAATTCCGTTTCGAGTAGAGCGCTGGCAAGCCGCGAAATAACCGATAGGCCAGCAGACCGAATCACCGGTGCGATGCACACGGGATCACATCCGACTAACTGGACCTTGCTGAGCGTCATTGACTGCGCGGCGGAGATTTGACTAGGGAAAACAATGAAGCGCAAACACAGCAGTCAAGCATCGGCAACCAATGGCGGATCAGGGGCGTCGATCCGGCGACCTGTCTGGCGTCTATCCAGCGCGGAGATCTGGAGCGCGTCCGCGCCCTTCTGCAGAATGGAGTCGCGGTCAATTGGCAGGATGAGAATGGGTACAACCTTCTGTTCCACGCGATCTTCAGAAGGCATTTTGCAATTGTCGAAGAACTGCTTGCGCACGGCGCGAACATTGATCTTGCTGACCGACGCGGCTGGACACCGCTATTCTGGGCAGATCTTAATGATCACGCGGACATCGCTGGCTTTCTCGTCGCACACCATGCCAATGCAAATGCGGCTACCGATGAGGGTATGCGGCCCTTGTTCGTCGCTGCTTACAAAGGGTATGCTGAAGTAGTCCGATTGTTGCTGGCGGGTGGCGCGCA
>JANMTA010000109.1:0-3337 GCA_031389965.1 Betaproteobacteria bacterium | reverse complement strand
GTGGCGGTGCTGCCGCCGCCGGAATGGAACCGCTTTCCGCACAGCTTCTCGCACATTTTCGGCGGCGGCTACGCGGCCGGCTATTACAGTTACAAATGGGCCGAAGTCTTGTCGGCCGACGCCTACGAAGCCTTCGAAGAGGCCGCGAAAACCGGCGGCAGCACACTGGATGCAAGTACCGGCGAACGCTTCTGGCGGGAAATCCTTTCCGTTGGCGGCTCGCGTCCGGCACTCGAATCGTTTCGGGCCTTTCGCGGCCGCGATCCGCAACCGGATGCCTTGCTGCGCCACAACGGGATGGCCGAGCTTGCGTAAATTGGTTGCGTAAATCGGCGGCCTGAATCGGCGTCTCGTCGGCGCCGACTTTCCCCGGCGCAGGCTCGGGTATTATCAACGCATGAAAATCGCCACCTGGAATGTGAATTCGCTCAAGGTGCGCCTGCCGCATGTGCTCGACTGGCTGGCGGCGACGCAGGCGGACGTGCTCTGCCTGCAGGAAACCAAGACCGAGGATAAGGGTTTTCCCTACGACGCGTTCGAGGCCGCCGGTTACCATGCTGTGCACAACGGGCAGAAAACCTATAACGGTGTCGCCATTCTTGCGCGCGGCGCGCTGGAAGACATCTGTTTCGATATTCCGGATTTTGCCGACGCGCAGAAGCGCGTCCTGGCGGCCACGGTCAACGGCTTGCGCATCATCTGCGCTTACATCCCCAACGGTCAGGAAGTGGGTAGCGAAAAATATGAATACAAGCTGCGCTGGCTGACGGCACTGGCTGACTGTCTGCGCAGTGAATTGCAGCGCTTTCCGCAACTGGCCCTGCTCGGCGATTACAACATTGCGCCGGAAGATCGCGATGTGCATGACCCGGTCGCATGGAAGGACCAGATCCTGTGCAGCGAGCCCGAGCGCGCGGCCTTCCGGAATTTTCTCGGGCTTGGCCTGACCGACGCGTTCCGCCAGTTTCCGCAGCCGGAGAAGCTCTATTCGTGGTGGGACTACCGGCAGATGGGTTTTCGCCTCAATCGTGGCTTGCGCATCGATCATATCCTGCTGTCGAAGCGGCTCGCCGCCGCATGCCAGGCCTGCGTCATCGACAAGGCGCCGCGTAAGCTGGAGCGGCCTTCCGACCATGCGCCGGTGATGGCCACGCTGGATCTCGTGTCGACATGAAAACCGCGGCGCTGGTGGCGCTCTATCCGGTGCTGGGCACGCTGCCCGCCGGCCTGCTGCGGCGCATTGTCGAGTCCTTGCAGACGCTGACGGTGCCGGCCGCGACCACGGTATTCGACGAACATCAGCCGTGCCAGGGCTTCCCTTTCGTGCTCGCGGGCGCAATTCGCGTCGTCAAGCTCAGCACCAACGGACGCGAGCTGCCGCTGTATCGCGTGCTGGCGGGCGAAAGCTGCATCATCAGTTCCGGCTGCCTGCTGGGTCACGCCGACTACAACGCGCGCGGCGTCAGCGAGGGGCCGACCACGCTGGCGCTGCTGCCACGTCCCCTGTTCGATGAAATGCTGGCCGAACCGGTGTTTCGCAACTTCGTCTTTGCGCTGTTCTCCAAGCGCATGGCGGAATTGATGCAACTGGTCGAGGAAGTCGCCTTCCGCAAACTTGACCAGCGCCTCGCGGCGCTGCTGCTGGGCAAGGGCCGCGTGGTGCATGCCACGCACCAGCAGCTGGCGGATGAGCTGGGCAGCGTGCGCGAAATGGTCAGCCGCCTGTTGAAGGGCTTTGCCGAGCAGGGTCTGGTCAAGCTCGGCCGCGAGCAGGTCGAACTGCTCGACGCCGCGGGTTTGCGCAAAGTCGCCTCTGTGACTTAGGTCGCGGGCAGATCGCGAATCTATCTATAGGCAATAGTCGGCGCTGGCGGGACGGCAACGGAGGAGATCATTCACCGGTTACCACCTTGGGACCCCGCCGCTTACCACCTTTGCCCCTCACTTACCACCTTCGAGTGGCAAACGGGCTACACGGGACTGCGTTCAACTTGCTTTCCGGGCAAAGGCTCCGTGGCAGCGCGAAGAGGGGTTCCGGGAAGAAATGTGACACAGACCACGGCACGGTTTCAGCTTGTCACGGCTTCTTACTCTTGCTGCCGGGCAATTTGCCAATCTTCTTCACTTCTTTTTCCGCCGCGCCCAACGCCCTGTCGAGAGCATCGTCCAACTCACCGGCAAGCCGTCGCTGTTCCTGAAACTTGTCGTACTCGCGCAAGGCCGATTCGTCGGCGAGTTGCTTGGTCACCCTGCCAGCGCCTTGCAGGATTTCCTTCTCGTTCAGTTCCAGAAAGCCGTGGAGCTTGTCGATCCACGCCGACATCGTCATCACTTTCTTCTGCCGGGCCTGCGCTTCCGCGAAGGACAGGTACTGATCGACGATCAGGTTGAGCAAGGCCAGCTCATCCTCGGACAGATAGTTCTTCGCTACCGTTACGTCCTTGCGGATGATCCGGCTGCCCGGCCAATTGGTCAGGCCCATGTTGGGCTTGCCGGCATCCGCCCGCCTGGCGATGAGTTCGGCGGCGGTCTGGCCGGTAATGGCGAAGTGGAACTTGTTCTGCACCGTGGCGAAAAACGTCTGGGTCAGGTCCGACGCAGGGTCGTAGTCGATGCTGGTGGCGTAGATGTCGGCAACCTTGCGGTAGAACATCCGCTCCGAGCTGCGGATGTCGCGGATGCGTTCGAGCAGTTCGTCGAAGTACCGGTCGGTGCTGCCGCCTTCCTTCAGCCGCCGGTCGTCCAGCGCAAAGCCCTTAACCAAATAGCTGCGCAACTGCTGGGTCGCCCAGATTCGGAACTGGGTGCCGCGAAGCGACTTGACGCGGTAGCCGACGGAGATAATCACGTCCAGGCTGTAGTGCTTGGTGCGGTACTGCTTGCCATCGGCGGCAGTTGTAAAGAAATCCTTTACCACTGACTCGGGGGCCAGTTCCCCCTCGGCAAAGACGTTGCGGATGTGCTGGCCGATGTTCTGCTTGGTGCTCAGGAACAGATCGGCCATCTGGTTCTGGTTCAGCCAGACGGTTTCGCCTGCCATGCGGACTTCGACACGGGTGGTGCCGTCGTCGGTTTGGTAGAGCAGAACCTGGGTTTCGTTTTGCTGCTTCATTTCTTTCCGACCAGATCAAGGAAGGAAGTCACAGCCGCGATGGCATCTGTGACTTCCTGTTTGGGGATGTTCGGCGCACTCGAGTGGCGTCGGTCCGCATTGCAGCGGGGGTGGTTTTGTTTGGCAAGTCGAAACTATACCCTCTGCAACTATCTCGGCATATTTGGAAACAGGCCTCGATCCTTGCCATTGGTCCGGGTCTGGTCAGGTATTGTCGAGCGCGGT
>JANMTA010000107.1:0-7953 GCA_031389965.1 Betaproteobacteria bacterium | reverse complement strand
GCGGCTGGCCCTCGACCTGCGCCGCGCGCATGGCGACCTGCAGGTCGCGCGCGGGGCCATCACCTGGCGCGCGCTGCAAAGCTCGACGCCGGCGCTGATGCTGGATGCGCTGGTTTCGCGGGCGCTGCTCTGCGGCGAGATTCCGCCGGAAGCGGCGGCGGGCGGCTTCCTCGGCCACGTGCAGGAACGCAATCTCTGGGAACAGGCGATCGCCAGGGACAGCGGCGCGGCCGCCGAGCTGTTCGATGGCGAGGGCATGGCGCTGGCGGCCATGGAAGCGGCGAGCCTGCAGCGCGCCTGGCGCATCGAGGTTCCCGAGGCTTTTTACAACAGCGAATACCTCGCCTGGCTGCGTTGGCGCGAGGATTTCGAAGCCGCCAGCCGCAGCGGCGGCTGGCGCGGCATGGACGAGATCCTCGCCTGGCGCATCGCCTGCATCGAGCGTGGGCTGGGCGGCCTGCCGGCGCGGATCGGCCTGGCCGGTTTCGTCATGCCCGATCCCGTGGTTTCGCGCCTGCTGCTGGTGCTGGAAGAGCGCGGCGTCGAGCTGTTCCGCGTCGATTTCGGCTGCGGCCGGGAGGCGGCCGCGCGCGGCGTCGACTGCCCGGACGGCGAGGCCGAATGCCGGGCCGCAGCCGCTTGGGCGCGCCAGCGTTTGGCGCAGGCGGGCGCCGCGCGGCTGTGCCTGCGCATCGCCGTGGCCGAGCTGCCGGCGCGCCGCCGCCAGCTCGAAGCGCTGCTTGCCGAGGCCCTGCATCCCGCTGCCATCGGCGCCGGCTGGGCCGCGCAGGAGCGCGATTTCGAATTCGTCGGTGGCGAGCAACTGGCGGAGCACGCGCTGGTCGACACGGCGCTGTCCCTGCTGCAGATCCATGCCGGTCCGCGCCGCATCGCGCAGGCGAACTTCGGCGCCTTGCTCTGTGCGCCGGGCTGGTCGGCGGATGTGGATGAGGCGGACGCCCGCGCCAGCATCGAAGCCGGCTTGCGTAAACTGCTGCCGCCCGAGGCCAGCCTGGAGCGTTTCCGCGCGGCCATCGGCCGCCTTGCCAGCCGTGTTGCGGCACCGCGCCTGCTGGCGCAGCTCGACGCACTGCTCGACGCCACGCGCGCGGCAACGCGGCGGCAGGCGCCCTCGGTCTGGGGCAAGGCCTTCGCCGATCTGCTCGACGCACTCGGCTGGCCCGGTCAGCGTCCGCTGTTGGCGGCGGAAGCCGGCGCGGTGGATGAGTTGCGCGAACTGATGGCGGGCCTGCGGTCGCTGGATACCATTCTCGGGCGCATCGATCGCGGCGAGGCGCTGCGCCAGTTGCGCCGGCAGTGCCGCGACCGCGCCTTCCGCGTGCGCCGTCGCACGTCGGCGCGCGTCGAAGTCTGCAGCCTGGACGAGGCCACGGCCGGGGCGGTCGATGGCCTCTGGGTGATCGGCGTGAACGAGGGTGCCTGGCCGCCGGCGCCGCGGCCCAATCCCATCCTGCCGGCCGAGTTGCAGCGCCGCGCCGGGATTCCCGCCGCGCGTGCCGACAGCCTGGCCGATGCCGCGCGCGAGACTCAGGCGCTGTGGTGCGCCAGCGCGCCCGAAGTGGTCTTCTCCTGGTCGCGGAAGGAAGGCGAGAAGGCGCTGCGCCCCAGCCCGCTGCTGGCCGGCCTTGCCGTCGCGATGCAGGAAGTATCACCGCCGCCGATGCTCGTTCCCGGCGAGATCGAACGCATCGACGACGCCGTGCTGGAGCGCATCTACGACGCGCGGGCCCCCGCACTCGGCCCCGGGGAGGATATCCGCGGCGGCACCGGCCTGCTGGCGGCCCAGGCCGCCTGTCCGGCCTGGGCGTTCCATCAGTACCGGCTTGGCGCCGCCGTGTTGCCGGCGCCGACTTTCGGGCTCGATGCGCTGGCGCGCGGATCGTTGCTGCATGCCGCGCTGGAAGCCTTCTGGACCGGGCGCGGCCTGGCCGAGCTGCTGGCGATGAATGCGGGATTGCGCGCGGCGGAGATCGACCGCGTCGTCAAACTTGCGCTGGACGATCACGATCGCGGCGCCGTCGAGCCGCTGGCACCGCGCCTGCGCGGGCTGGAGGCGCAGCGCCTCGCCGAACTGCTGGCGAGCTGGCTGCTAGTCGAGGCGGCGCGCCCGGATTTTCGCGTGCAGGCCTGCGAGGAACGCCACCGCCTCGACATCGAGGGTCTATCGATCACCGTGGTGGTCGACCGTGTCGATGAACTCGGCGACGGACGGCTGGCCATCATCGACTACAAGAGCGGGCGCAGCGACAGGTCCGGCAGCTGGGGCGCCGAGCGCATTCTCGAACCGCAATTGCCGATCTATGCCGCGCTGGCTTTTCCCGACCGGGCCGTGGCCGCCGTCGTACTGGCGCGGGTGACGCGCGAGGAAGCGGCCTTCTTTGGCGTCGCCGCGAGCGAAGGGCTGCTGCCCGGGGTCAAGTCGCTCGAGCAGCAGCGCCGGCGCTATGGCGAGGATGAGTTTCCCGACTGGGAGGCGCTGCGCGCGCTCTGGGCCGAGCGCATCCGCGAGATTGCGCGCGAGGTGAAGCAGGGCACGGCGGCCGTGGTATTCGAGGACGAAAAAGACCTGCAGTATTGCGAAGTCAAGCCGCTGCTGCGTCTTGCCGAGCGCAAGCAGCAGTTCGAAGCGGAGGGCGAATGAGCGCCGCCGCAGGGCCGTCCCAAGGCGGCGCAGCCACATCATGGAGCCGGCATAGCCGGCGAACCTTTGTCACCCCCGCTCTTGGAGCGGGGGCGGGGGGTGAGCTCTGATGCACGATTTGCTCACCGAAGATGACACCAACCGCCGCCGCGCGCTTGATCTCGACTCCTTCATCATCGAGGCCCCGGCCGGCGCCGGCAAGACCGAACTGCTGACCCAGCGCTACCTGCGTCTGCTGGCGATTGCCGACGAGCCCGAAGAGATCGTCGCCATCACCTTTACCAACAAGGCGGCGGGCGAAATGCGCCAGCGTATCGCCGAAAGCCTTGAACGCGCGCGCAGCGGCGTGGCGCCGGAGGCGGCACACAAGCGCATCACCTACGATCTGGCACAGGCGGCGCTGGCACGCTCGGCCGAGCGTGACTGGCGGGTCGAAACCCAGCCGGGCCGCCTGCGCCTGACCACCATCGATGCCCTCTGCGCCGGGCTGGCGCGGCAGATGCCGCTGCTGTCGCGCTTCGGTGCCCAGCCGGCCACGGTCGACGATGCCGGCCGGCATTACCGCGAGGCGGCGCGACGCGCGCTGGACCATCTCGAGGATGGCGCGGAAGGCGCCGACCACGCGGCTGCGGTGGCGGCGGCGCTCGCCTGGATGGACAACGATGCGGCGCGCCTGATCGAACTGCTGGTGGCAATGCTGGCGAAACGCGAACAGTGGCGCACCGTCGCCGCGCTCGACGACCCGGAATCGGCGATAGGCGAGGCGCTGGAGGAGATGCTGTGCGAGGAACTCGCGGAGCTGGCGCGGACGCTCGATGCCGCATGGCAGGCGCCCTGGATGCCGCTGGCGCGCTTCGCCGCCGTGCAGCTGGGTGGCGCGAATCTGGCAAACCCGCTGGCCGAATGGACCGCGGCCCTGCCGCCGCAGATCGACGCGCTGCCACGTTGGCGCGCACTGGCCGGCTTCCTATTGACGCTGGACGACACGCCGCGCAGAACGGTGAATGTCAAGAACGGTTTCCCCGCCGGCAAGGAGTGCAAGGCGCAGAAGGATGCCATGCTCGCCGCGCTGGAAACCCTGGCTGAGACCCACGTCGCGGCAGTGGCGCGCTTGCGTCGCCTGCCGCTGCCCGAACACGACAACGATGACATCGTGCGCGCTTTGGCGCGGCTGATGAAGCTCGCCGCCGCCGAGCTGTGGCTGGTATTCCGCGCGGCCGGCGAAGTGGATTTCGGCGAACTGGCCGCGCGCGCAATTGCCGCGCTGGGCGACGAGATGGATCCGACGGAACTCGGCCTGCGCCTCGACTGGCGGATCCGCCACCTGCTGGTCGACGAATTCCAGGACACCAGTCCGATGCAGATCGAACTGCTCGAACGCCTGACGGCGGGATGGCAGCAAGGTGACGGCCGCACGCTGTTCTGCGTCGGCGATCCGATGCAGTCGATCTACCGCTTCCGCAAGGCCGAAGTCGGCCTCTTCCTGCGCGCCAAGTCGCATGGCATCGGCGGGTTAGCCCTCGAGCCCTTGCGCCTGTCGCGCAACAACCGCGCCTGCGCGCCGCTCGTCGAATGGATCAACAGCGGCTTCCCGCAACTCTTCCCGGCACATGACGAAGCCGTGCGCGGCGAGATCGCCTACCGGCGCTTCGTCGCCACGCGCGAGGATTTGCCCGATGCCGGCGTTGCCGTGCATGCGCTGGTCGCCGACCGGGGCGACAGCGCGGCGGCGGAGCGCATGGAGGCCGAGCGTGTAGTGGCCCTGATCGCTGCGGAGTGGCGCGCCGATCCGCAGCGCCGGATCGCCGTGCTGGTGCGTGCGCGCAACCACCTCGCGGGCCTGGTTGCCGCGATTCGCCGCCTTCAGGCAGGCTGGCGCTACACGGCGGTCGAGATCGAAGCGCTGGCCGGCAGACAGGCGGTGCAGGACCTGATCTCGCTGACGCGCGCCCTGCATCACCGTGGCGACCGTCTGCACTGGCTGGCCATCCTGCGCGCGCCCTGGTGCGGCCTGACCCTGGCCGACCTGCATGCGCTGGCGGGCGACGATCATGAGGCGACGATCTGGTCGCTGGCCAATGACGAGGTCCGCGTCGGTCGCCTGTCATCCGACGGGCAGCGCCGGGCGGCGCATCTGCGCGAGGTCATGGCCGAGGCGCTGGCGGGGCAGGGCAGGCAGTCGCGCCGGCGGCTGGTCGAGGACGTCTGGAAAAAGCTGGGCGGGCCCGCCTGCCTGGTCGATGGCGCGGCGCTGGCGGATGCGCGCGCCTTCTTCAAGCGCCTGGATGAGCTCGATGCGGCGGGGCGCTTCGCGGTGGACAGCCTGGAAGAGGACATGGCGCGCCTGTTTGCCGCACCCGATGCGCAGGCCGATGGCCGCCTGCAACTGATGACCATCCACAAGGCCAAGGGTCTGGAGTTCGATACCGTGATCCTGCCTGGTCTGCATCGTTCGACGCCGCCGCAGGAAGCGCCGTTGCTGGCCTGGGACAGCTTCCCGCTGGAGCAGGGCGAGCGCCTTGTAGTGGCGCCGGTTAATCGTCGCCGTCGGCGAGTCAGGGGCGAGCCGACGGTGTACGATTTCCTGCAGGATCTGGAGCGCGAACGCACCGGCAACGAGGCGGCGCGCGTGCTCTATGTGGCGGTCACGCGCGCGGTGCGCCGCCTGCACCTGGTGGCCGTGGCCGGGCGCAACGATGACGGTACGCTGGCCGCGCCGCCGGCGAATTCCCTGCTGGCGAGGCTGTGGCCGATGGTGGCAGCGGACTTCGCTGCCGCCGCCCCCGTCGCGGCACCCGACCGCGATGCCGCGGACCATGCCCACTTCGTGCCGCATCTGCAGCGCCTGGTCGCGCCTTCGATCCCGCAGGCCTGGCGCGCGCCGCCGTCGCCCGCTGCGCCGCCCTTGCGCGAAGACACCGTGGATGCCGCCGTGGATGTATTGGCCGCCGATGTCGGCACGCTGGTGCATGCGCTGCTGGAACTGGCCGCCGCCGCACCCGCCGACTGGCCGGTGCAAGCGATTGAAGCGCGCCGGCCGGGCTTCGAGCGCTGGCTGGCCTGGCGCGGCTGGACAGGGGGCGAGGCGCAAAGCGGAGCCGCCCGCGCCGCGCGCCTGTTGGCGACGACGCTGGAAAGCCCGGATGGCCAGTGGGTGCTCCGCCCGCGCGCCGACTCCGGCGCCGAAATGGCCATCGCAAGAGTTCCCGACGGGACGCAGGGCGCTGGCGTCGGCGGTACGGCGCAAACCCGCGTGGTTGATCGCAGTTTTGTCGAAGACGGCGTGCGCTGGATCATCGACTACAAGACGGCCGATCTCGGTGCCGCGGCCGACAGCGCGCGCCTTGCGGCCCACGTCGAACGCTACCGGCCGCAACTGGAATCCTACGCCGCCCTGTTCGCCGCCGAGGGTTTGCCGCAGCGCCTGGCAGTCTTTTATGTTGCGCACGGCATCCTGACAAGTCTGGAATACAATTCATCCAAGGTCTGAGTTGTTTTAGCTTCGGCCTGCATCGAAAATTCGTTTGGGGAGAGAGACATGTCCGACAAGAAATTCCGCCTCGTGACGCGCAGCGATTTCGATGGTCTGGTCTGCGCCGTACTGCTCAACGAACTCAACATGATCGACGAGATCAAGTTCGTCCATCCCAAGGACATGCAGGACGGCAAGATCGAAATTTCGGAACGCGACATCACCACCAACCTGCCCTTTGTTCCGGGCGTGCATCTGGCTTTCGATCATCACGTCTCGGAGACCTTCCGCAACCCCGGCGAGCGTCCCAATCACATCATTTATGCCGATGCGCCGTCTGCGGCGCGGGTGGTGTTCGAACACTTCGGCGGCAAGAACCGTTTTCCGGCGCCTTTCACCGAAATGCTGATCGCTGTTGACAAGAGCGATTCGGCGAATTTCACCCGCCAGGAAATCCTCGACCCGAAGGACTGGGTGCTGCTCAACTACCTGATGGATTCGCGCACCGGTCTGGGCCGCTTTCGCGAGTTTCGCGTCAGCAACTACCAGTTGATGATGGATCTGATCGCCTACTGCCGCCATCACGGCATCGACGAGATCCTGGCCCTGCCGGACGTCAAGGAGCGCGTCGATCTCTATTTCGAGCACGTCGACAAGGGCAAGGAACAGATCCGGCGCTGCACCAAGGTGTATAAAAATCTTGCGGTGCTCGACCTGCGCCGCGAACCCATCATTTTCGCCGTCAATCGTTTCATGATTTACGCGCTGTTCCCCGAGGTGAATATCTCGATCCATGCCTTGTGGGGCGTGCAGAAGCAGAACACGGTATTCGCGTGCGGCAAATCGATCGTCAATCGCACATCGAATACCAACATCGGAGAAATGATGTTGTTCTACGGTGGCGGCGGCCACGAGAACGCCGGTACCTGCCAGATCGCCAACGAAAAGGCGGATACCGTCTTGCAGGAATTGATTGCCAACATCAACGCCGACGGCTGATCGTTCCCGCAGCACGCGGCAGAGGCCCGTTTTTTCGGGCCGTTTCCATCGCGCGCCGGTAGCCGGAGCACCTGACATGGCCCTGCTCGAAATCCGCAACCTGCCCCGCCGCTTCGTGCCCGACGTGCTGCAGGCCCGCCAATGAAAACGCCGTATTGGCAGCGCCGACTTTTCACCCTCGCGATGCTGGCCGTCGCCAGCCTTTTCCTCGCCGGCGCGGCATCCGCCCAGGCGCCGGCAGCGGGCCGCTATCGCTGCTATGAGCTGCCGGGCTATACCGTCATGGCCTGGTTCGACCTCGACGCCAAGGGCATCAGCGTTCATGGCGACGCGCCGCAAGCCGTGCGCATCGATGCCGGCAAGGGGCGCATCGCCCTGCCGCGCGACACGCTACCGCCTTATCGCCACGGTTTCTACTTCCCGCCCGGCGCGGCGGGCGGCGATGCCGAACGCGTGACCATCGTCCTTGCCAGCCGTGCCGATCAGCGTCCGGGCCAGCGCACTTGGACAACACTGCCGCGCTGCTACCTGACGACCCATTGACGGCATGGATGCAAGCCGAATTCTCCGGTCGATCTGCCGCTCGCCCATTTGGCACGGCTGGAAAGGCCGAGGGACTCCGATCCGGAAATGCGCCGCACGCTGTCGCGGATGTGGACCGGGATCAAGGTGCGCTGAAATGGCGGTGCCGGCGGGGCGGCAACGCAGCGCTCGGCATCGTGCAAGCTGCAATGTGGCCGGGGTGCAATGGCAAGCCGTCATGTCATTGCCGGCGGCATTGAAGCCGACTATGCTGTTGGAAAGAAATGCCCACAGCGTG
>JANMTA010000021.1:0-7582 GCA_031389965.1 Betaproteobacteria bacterium | reverse complement strand
GATTCGAGAGCACTTCCTGCAGCAGGACGAAGGCAAAGGCGCCGATCACCGGGCCGTACAGCGTGCCCATGCCGCCCAGGATCACCATCATCAGCACCGCCCCCGACTGATGCCAGGAGAGTATTTCCGGATTGACGAAACCGTATTGCACGGCCGCCAGATAACCGGCAATGCCCGCCAGCGACCCCGACAGCGTAAAGCTCGCCAACTGGTAGCGGAACACCGGAAAGCCCAAGGCGCGCATGCGATGCTCATTGACCTTGATGCCGAGCAAGGCGCGGCCGAAACTGGAGCCGAGCACCCGGCGCAGCAGCAGGTAGGTCGCTGCCATGAGGAACAGCGCCAGCCAGTAGAACTGTGCGGGCTTTTCCAGATTTGCCAGATCGAAGTCGCCCAGTTTCATGGCGGGCTTGACGTAGATGTAGGCGCCATCCGATCCGCCGCCGAGCTTGGTGTCGTGGAAAACGAAGAACAGCATCTGCGCGAAGGCCAGCGTGACCATGATGAAGTAGATGCCGCGCGTGCGCAGCACCAGCATGCCGGTGATCAGCGCGAACAGCGCACAGACGCCGATCGCCGCCGGCAGCGACCACCACAGGCTGACCGCCTCGTACTTCGGCACCATCAGGGCCAGGGCATAGCCGGCCAGACCGAAGTAGGCGGCGTGGCCGAAGCTGACCAGGCCCGTGTAGCCGACCAGCAGGTCGAGGCTCATGGCGAAAATGGCCATGATCAGAACCTTGGTCAGCAACTGCGTGTAGAAGGTGTTCTCCACCAGCGGGAACAGGGCCAGCAGGCCAACCACCAGATATGGCAGATACCGTGTCAGGCGGGAGGTCATCTCAGCCCTTCCCGAACAGGCCTTCCGGCCGCCAGACGAGGACGATGGCCATCAGGACATAGACGATCATGCCCGCCACTTCCGGCACCAGCACCTGGCCGAAGGTTTCCGCCAGCCCGATCATCAGCGAGGCCGCCATGGCGCCCTTGACCGAACCGATGCCGCCAATGACGACCACGACGAAGCAGATGATCAGCACCTGGCTGCCCATGTTGGGAGTAACCGACGACAGAGGCGCGTTGATCATGCCGGCGAAGGCCGCCAGCGCAACGCCGAGTGCGAAGACCAGGGTGTAGATCAGCTTGATGTCGATGCCCAGCGACTGCACCATGTCGCGGTTGCTGGCGCCGGCACGGATCATCATGCCGAGCCGCGTCTTCTGGATCAGGAAATACAGTGCGGCGGCGAGCAGCAGGCAGACGCCCGAAATCGCCAGGCGATACACCGGGTAGGAAAGATTATCGGTCAGCGGAATCGAGGCATTGAGCAGTTCCGGGACGGCGACGCCGTGCACGTCGTCGCCCCAGATCAGGCTGCGCAGTTCCTCGAAGACCAGGATCAGGCCGTAGGTCAGCAGGACCTGATAAAGATGATCGCGCTGATACAGATGGCGGAAAAGCAGACGTTCCAGGGCCATGCCGAGGATCACCGTCAGCGGGATGGCGAGCAGGATAGCGGCCGTCAGGCTGCCGGTCAGGCTCGACAGCGACCAGGCCAGGTACGCGCCGACCATGTAGAAGCTGCCGTGGGCCAGGTTGATGATGCCCATGATGCCGAACACCAGGGTCAGGCCGCTGGCGACCAGGAACAGCAACAGGCCGTATTGCAGGCCGTTGAGCAACTGGATCAGGAAGAACGCGAAATCCATGGGATTGGGGGTGGCGAAAGTCGGCGCTGGCGATACGGTGACGGTATGCGCGGCTCGAATCCCGCGACATCGCCTTCATCCACAAGGACGAAGGTACCAGAAGGGCGGCAGTCGCCTGCCGCCCTCGGCTTACAAAACGGGCTAGGCCTTGCAGCCGCGCGCCGGGTCGGCCAGTGCCTTCCAGGCCACGCCCTGCACCTTGTTCTCCTTGCCCACCACCTTGCGCAGATACATGTCCTGCACCGGGTTGTGCGCCTTGGACAGGGTCCAGGGGCCGCGCGGGCTGTCGATCTTGGCCGCTTCCATGGCCTTGATCATGCCGGCCTTGTCGGCGACATTGCCCTTGACGGCATCGAGGCCGGTGGCCAGCAACTGGCCGGCGTCATAGCCCTGCACGGCATACACGTCGGGTTGCAGCTTGAAGGTTTTGGCATAGGCCAGACGGAAGGCCTTGTCCTTCTTGGTATCGAGGCCGTCGGCATAATGCAGCGTGGTCTCCACGCCTTCGCCGGCATCGCCCACGGCATCCAGCACGCCATCGGTGAGGAAGCCCGGGCCATACAGCGGAATCTTGCCCTTGAGGCCGGCCGCCTGATAGTCCTTGAGGAACTTGGCGGCGCCGCCACCGGCAAAGAAGGCCACCACCGCGTCCGGCTTGATGCTGGCGATTTCGGTCAGCAAGGCCTGGAATTCGACCTGCGGGAAGGGCACATAGAGTTCCTTGGTCAGCTTGCCGCCTTCCTTCTCGAAGCCTTCCTTGAAACCCGCCATCATCTGCTCACCGGCGGCATATTTCCAGGTGATGAACACGGCATTCTTGTGGCCCCTGGCCTTGAGCACCTTGCCCAGCGCATACGTGGTCTGCCAGTTGGAGAAGGAGGTGCGGAAAATGTTCGGCGCGCACAGCGGGCCCGTCACTTCGTCGGCGCCGGCGTTCGGGTTGATCCAGAGGGTGCCCGACTCGCGGATTACCTTGGCCATGCCCATGGCAACACCGGAGTGCACCGTGCCGATAACCACATCGACCTTGTCGCGCTGCACCAGCTTGCTGACATTCTCCGGTGCCTTGGCCGGATTGGACTCGTCATCCACGGTGAAATATTCAATCTCGCGCCCGCCGAGCTTGCCGCCGCGCTCCTCGACCGCCAGCTTGAAGCCGTTGGTGATGGCCAGACCCAGCTGCGCAAAAGTGCCGGTCGAAGGCAACATCAGGCCGACCCTGATTTTTCCCTGCTGAGCCAATGCCAGCCCCGTCGGCAACAGCGTGCCGGCGGCTGTCGCGCCGGCAAGGGCGCTGCTGCCGAGCAGGAATCCGCGGCGGTCATAGTTCGATTTTTCTTGCATTGTCTTTCTCCTCACTCAACGTTTTTGACGGGACGCAAAGGCATTCGCGCCCGGTACGGTCTTGGGACCGCAATCACAACACTTCTGTGCTGGCGCGTCAAGCCGATTGACACCTAAAGCGTCGCCTGTCCTGCATCAGCGCAGCTTGAAACGCTGGATCTTGCCGGTGGCCGTCTTCGGCAGTTCGGCGACGAACTCGATCCAGCGCGGATACTTGTAAGGCGCCAGTTGCTCCTTGACGTGCACCTTCAGAGCCTGTTTGAGCTCATCCGACGGCGCGACGCCGGCCTTGAGCACCACGTAGGCCTTCGGCTTGATCAATTCGTCGGTATCGGCATGGGCCACCACGGCGGCTTCGAGGATGGAGTCATGGGTCATCAGCGCGCCCTCGACCTCGAAGGGCGAGACATAGATGCCCGACACTTTCAGCATGTCGTCGGAACGACCGCAATACTGGAAGTAGCCGTCCGCGGTTTCGATGTACTTGTCGCCGCTGCGTGTCCATTCGCCCATGAAGGTATGGCGCGATTTCTCGCGGCTGTTCCAGTACATGACCGCCGCACTCGGCCCGTTGATCTGCAACTCGCCGATCTCTCCCGGCGCCACCGGGTTGCCGTCTTCACCGATCAGGCGTACGGCATAGCCCGGAACCGGTTTGCCGGTGGTGCCGTAGCGCACTTCGCCGCTGCGATTGGAGAGGAAGATGTGCAGCATTTCGGTGGAGCCGATGCCATCGAGGATCTCGACGCCGAGCAGTTCGGTCCAGCGCCGGCCGATGTCGGCCGGCAGCGCTTCGCCGGCCGAAGCACAGACGCGCAGCCGCGGCACCTCGGCACGCGTGAGCATGTCCGGACTGGCCAGCAGGGCGCCGTAGAGCGTCGGCACACCGTAGAAGATCGTCGGCTGGTGCTGGCGCAGGCGCTGAAAAACCGCCTGCGGCGTCGGCCGCTCGGCCATCAGTACCGTGGTGGCGCCCACCGAGAGCGGAAACGTGAGCCCGTTGCCCAGACCGTAGGCGAAGAACAGCTTGGCCGCCGAAAACACCAGGTCGTCCGCGCCAATGCCGAGTATCGGCCTGCCGTAAAGTTCGGCAGTCTGGATCAGGTGCGAATGCAGGTGCACCGTGCCCTTCGGCGTGCCGGTCGAGCCGGAGGAATACAGCCAGAAGCAGATGTCATCGCAAGTGGTCGGCGCCGGTTCGAATCTTGGACTGACGCCCATCATGAGTTCGGCCAGCGACGGATAGCCGTGTTCATCGTTGCCGGAAATGATCACGTGCTTCAGCGTCTTGTGCTTGCCGACGATGGACGCAAACTGCGGCCACAAGGCCTTCGAAACCACCAGGGCCTTGGCCCGCGAATCGCCGAGCATGAAGTCGTAGTCGGCCGTGGTCAGCAGCGTGTTGGCGGCGATCGGCACGATGCCGGCCTGGATGCTGCCGAGAAACGCCGTGGGAAAGTCGATGGTATCGAGCAGACAGAGCATGACCCGGTCTTCGGCTGCCAGGCCGATCCCGCCCAGCACATTGCCGAAGCGGTTGACCCTTTCGGCCAGATCGCCGAAGGAATAGCTGCCGTGGTCGTCGATGTAGGCGACCTTGCCTCCCCGCCCGGCCTGAAGGTTTCGCTGCACCAGGTCCCAGGCGGCGTTGTACTGCCGCGGGATGCTTACCCGCGGCGGCGATGTGCCGTGATCGGCAGTGCTCAATTGCGCCATTACATTCTCCTCTTCCGCTCTGTGGCGGGTGTCCGGCCGAATACTTTACAACGTTCGAATGCACACTGCGGCTACCGCGTCCTTAACTGAAAGCCTGTATCCCCGTCTGCGCCCGGCCCAGGATCAGGGCATGGATATCGTGCGTTCCTTCGTAAGTATTCACCACTTCGAGGTTGACGACATGACGGATCACGCCGAACTCGTCGGAGATGCCGTTGCCGCCGAGCATGTCGCGCGCCATGCGGGCGATTTCCAGCGACTTGCCGCAGGAATTGCGCTTCATGATCGAGGTGATCTCGACCGCCGCCGTGCCCTCGTCCTTCATCCGTCCCAGACGCAGGCAGCCTTGCAGCGCCATGGTGATCTCGGTCTGCATGTTGGCCAGTTTCAACTGGATCAGCTGGTTGGCCGCCAGTGGCCGGCCGAACTGCTTGCGATCCAGGGTGTATTGGCGTGCTGCGTGCCAGCAGTATTCGGCGGCGCCCAGCGCGCCCCAGGCGATGCCGTAGCGCGCCGAGTTGAGGCAGGTGAACGGCCCCTTGAGCCCGCGCACGTCGGGGAAGGCGTTCTCTTCCGGGCAGAAGACTTCGTCCATGACGATCTCGCCGGTGATCGAGGCGCGCAGACCGACCTTGCCGTGGATCGCCGGTGCGGACAGCCCCTTCCAGCCCTTCTCCAGCACGAAGCCGCGAATCTGGCCGCCGTCGTCCTTGGCCCAGACCACGAAGACGTCGGCGATCGGGCTGTTGGTGATCCACATCTTGGAACCGGAAATGCTGTAGCCGCCATCGACGGCGCGGGCGCGGGTGATCATGCTGCCGGGGTCGGAGCCGTGGTTCGGCTCGGTGAGGCCGAAGCAGCCGATCAATTCGCCGGTAGCCAGCTTCGGCAGATATTTCTTGCGCGTGGCTTCGTTGCCGAACTCGTAGATCGGCACCATGACCAGCGAACTTTGCACGCTCATCATCGAACGGTAGCCGGAATCGACGCGCTCGACTTCGCGCGCGGCCAGTCCGTAGCAGACGTAGTTCATGCCGGCGCCGCCGTATTCCTCGGGGATGGTGGTGCCGAGCAGGCCAAGTTCGCCCATTTCGCGGAAGATTGCCGGGTCGGTTTTTTCGTGGCGGAAGGCTTCCAGCACGCGCGGCGCCAGCTTGTCCTGCGAGTAGGCGGCGGCGGTGTCGCGCACCATGCGCTCGTCCTCGGTCAGTTGCTGGTCCATCAGCAACGGGTCTTCCCAGTTGAAACGCGGTTGGCTGCTCATGTAAGTTCCTTCAGTGAATTGTCATGCCGCCGTCGGCAGCGAGAATTTGGCCGGTCACGTAGGCCGAGGCATCCGAGGCGAAGAAAATGAACACCGGCGCGATCTCTTCCGGCTCGGCCCAGCGACCCAGCGGAATGCGGTCGAGGTACTTGTCCTTGAATTTCTCGTCGGTACGGATCACTTCCGTCATCGGCGTCGCCGCCCCCGGTGCGATGGCATTGGCGGTGATGTTGTAGCGCGCCAGTTCCTTCGCGGTGCTTTTGGTCATGCCGAGGATACCGGCCTTTGCCGCACTGTAGTTTATCTGGCCGATGGTACCGAGCACGCCCGCCGCCGAGGTGACATAGATGATGCGCCCGTACTTGCGCTCGATCATGCCGCCGACCACTGCCTGCAGGCAGTTGAAGGCGCCGGTCAGATGCACGCCGACGACCTGGTTCCACTGCTCGATGGTCATCTTGTTGAGCATCGCCGTGCGGGTAATGCCGGCGTTGTTCACCAGAATGTCGATGCGCCCCCACGCCGCATTGACCTTGGCCGCGGCGGCCTCGACCTGTTCGCGATTCGAAACGTCGCAGGCAATGCCGAGCGCCGTACCGCCAGCGCCGACTATTGCCGCGGCGACCTTCTCCGCCGCCTCGCCGTTCATGTCGACTACCGCCACCTTGGCGCCTTCGCGGGCGTAGGCCTGCGCCACCGCGGCGCCGATGCCCTGCCCGGCGCCGGTGACGAAGGCAACTCTATCTTTTAGTTGCATGGTGCAATCCTCTCACTGCCAAACCCGTCGCTCCGGTGGAAGCCGGAGCCCAGAAAGTCTGGATTCCGGCCTGCGCCGGAATGACGAAATTGTTGGCGCCGATGCGCCGCTCGGTATGGAGCGAATTCACGCCTTCAAGCTTTCGGCTTGGCCATCACCTGCTCGGCGAACTTGTCGTCGAACAGTGCGCCTTCGGCCACCAGTTGGCGGAACTTGATGAAGTCGATGACATCCTTGCCGGTCGGCTTCTTCGCGTCGAAGGCATTGAAGCCGAGCCAGGCTTCGTGGTTCATGTTGGCAGCGAGCCAATGGCGATTCGGCAGCTTCATCTGGTCCCAGAAGAACTTCTTCTTGCCGCGGATGCCGTCGATGGAATTGATCAGGCAGTTGGGGAACAGGTTGGCAAACTTCCACACCAGGCGATTGCACTCGGCGTCGAGCAGTTCGAAATCGGTCTTGCACTCGGCGATCAGCGCCTTGGCAGCGGCGACCTTGTCGGCGGCGACGGGTTCGCCATAGACGATCTCGCCGTCATCGACGTAGGTGTCGGTGCGCACCAGGGGATTCCGCACCCACTGGCCGTCCTTCTTCAGCACCGGAACGGCCTTGGTGACGAGGCCCTTGGACTTCATCTTGTAGGCGCTCCAGGTTTCGCAGGAGATGCAGTTGTACATCGCATCTTCCATGGAGAGGAACCAGGGCAGGAAGTCGGTCGAGCCGCCGACCGGCGCCGAGCCGTGCTTGGGACCGGCCTGGCCGAAGACGGCGAGGTCGGAGGTCACCGTGATGTCG
>JANMTA010000510.1:0-4143 GCA_031389965.1 Betaproteobacteria bacterium | reverse complement strand
GAGGACACGCACAACGATTTCCTCGCCGGAGGTCCGCGCAAGATATCTCCCTTCTTCATTCCGGGAACGATCATCAACATGATCTCGGGCAACCTGTCGATCATGTTCGGCCTCAAAGGGCCCAACATTTCCGTGGTCACGGCCTGCACCACGGGCCTGCATGCGATCGGGTTGTCGGCGCGGATGATCGAGTACGGCGACGCTGACGTGATGGTCTGCGGCGGCGCCGAAGCTACCGTGTCGCCCTTGTCCATCGGCGGCTTTGCATCGGCTCAGGCGTTATCCACGCGCAACGACGATCCGGCCACCGCATCCCGCCCCTGGGACAGGGATCGTGACGGTTTCGTCATGGGCGAGGGCGCCGGGGTCATGGTGATCGAGGAATACGAACATGCCAGGGCGCGCGGGGCGAAGATCTATGCCGAACTTGCCGGTTTCGGCATGAGCGGCGATGCCTTCCACATGACTGCGCCCGATACCGACGGTCCGCGCCGCAGCATGGTCAATGCGATGAAAAATGCCGGGGTGAATGCCGACCAGGTGCATTACGTCAATGCCCATGGTACGTCCACGCCGCTGGGCGACAAGAACGAAACCGAGGCTATCAAACTGGCCTTCGGCCTCGAGGCGGCGAAGAAGACCGTGGTGAATTCGACCAAGTCGATGACCGGCCATCTGCTGGGCGGCGCCGGTGGCCTCGAGTCGGTGTTCACGGTGCTTGCCGTTCATCGCCAGATATCGCCGCCGACGATCAACATCTTCAACCAGGATCCGGAGTGCGACCTGGATTACTGCGCCAACACGGCGCGGCAGATGAAGATCGATGTCGCGCTGAAGAACAACTTCGGTTTCGGCGGCACCAACGGTTCATTGGTTTTCCGCCGCGTCTGATTCATCCGGGCGATGAAGCCGGTCGCCCCTCTGTCGCTTTCCCTCAAACCATCGCAGCGCTTGCTGGTGATCCAGTCGCTGGCCCATTTTGTCGCGGCCGGCGCCGTGCTGGCCGGCAATCTGCCGGCGTGGCTGGCGGCAGTTCTCCTGCTGCTGGTCGGGGCTTCGCTGGCGCGCATGCGCCGCCCGTTTCCGGTCGTTTCGCTGGTACTCGGTGGCGACGGGGAGATTGAAATAGTCGGCGCTGACGGCACGGTGAGCAAAGCTGCGGTACATCCGCATACCCTGGTCCTGGCTTTTCTGGTGGTGCTGCTGTACCGGAGCCAAGGCCGCTTGCGCTCCATGACCCTGCTCGGCGACAGCCTGTCGGGCGAAGATTTCCGCCAGTTGCGGCTCTGGCTACGCTGGCGCTCGACCGCCGCAAATCCAGCCTGACAAGCCGGATCAGTTCTGGCGCGGGTGCAGCACGGTTTCCAGGGCGCGCGGCAGGGTATCCGGGTAGTCGCGGCTGAAGTGCAGGCCCCGGCTTTCATGCCGGCGCTGCGCGCTTTTCACGATCAGGTGGGCGGTCAGCACCAGGTTGCGCAGTTCGATCAGGTCGTTGCCGACGCGGTAGTTGGCGTAGAACTCGTCGATTTCCTTTTCCAGCAGGCGGATGCGATGCAGCGCACGTTCCAGACGCTTGTTGGTGCGCACGATGCCGACGTAATCCCACATGAAACGCCGCAACTCGGCCCAGTTGTGGGAAATGACGATTTCCTCGTCGGCGTCGCGCACCCGGCTTTCGTCCCATTGCGGCAGGTGCGGCAGGGGCTCGACGGGCGCAGCGAGTATGTCCTGTGCCGCCGAGGCCGAAAACACCAGGCATTCGAGCAGCGAATTGGAGGCCAGGCGGTTGGCTCCATGCAGGCCGGTGAAGGCGGTTTCACCGAGGGCATAGAGCCCGGCCAGATCGGTGCGCGCGGCCAGATCGGTGACCACGCCACCGCAGGTGTAGTGGGCGGCGGGCACCACCGGAATCGGTTCCTTCGTGATGTCGATGCCCAGTTGCAGGCAGCGGGCATGGATGGTCGGAAAGTGATCCTTGAGGAAATCGGCCGATTTGTGAGTCATGTCGAGGAACACGCAGTCGAGGCCGTGGCGCTTCATCTCGAAGTCGATGGCGCGGGCGACGATGTCGCGCGGTGCCAGTTCGGCGCGGCTGTCGTGGTCGGGCATGAAACGCGTGCCGTCGGGCAGGCGCAACAGTCCGCCTTCGCCGCGCAGGGCTTCTGAAATCAGGAAAGACTTGGCATGCGGGTGGTACAGGCAGGTCGGGTGGAACTGGATGAACTCCATGTTCGCCACGCGGCATCCGGCGCGCCACGCGATCGCCACACCGTCGCCGGTGGCCGTGTCGGGATTGGTGGTGTAGAGATAGACCTTGCCGGCGCCACCCGTGGCCAGCGCCGTGTGGCTGGCGCCGAGCGTCAGCACGCGGTCGCGGGCGATGTCCAGCACATAGGCGCCGAGGCAGCGATTGCGCGGCAGGCCGAGCTTGGCGGCGGTAATCAGATCGACCGCAATGTGTTTTTCCAGAACGGTGATCTCGGGATGGTTCCTGACTTGTTCGGTCAGGGTCTGCTGCACCGCGGTACCTGTTGCATCGGCCGCATGAATGATGCGGCGCTGGCCGTGGCCGCCTTCGCGCGTCAGATGGAAGCCCAGCGGTGAATCATCCGGCGTAAACGGAACCCCGCGCGCAATCAGCCATTCGATGGCCTCGCGGCCGTGCTCGACGACAAAGCGCGTCGCGGCCGGGTCGCACAGCCCGGCTCCGGCGGTGAAGGTATCGTTGATGTGGGCTTCGACGCTATCGCCGGGATCGAGCACTGCGGCGATCCCGCCCTGTGCCCAGGAAGATGCCGAGTCCGTCAGCGTCCTCTTGGTGACCAGGGCCACCCGGCGACTGCCGGCGAGCCGCAATGCCAGAGACTGACCCGCCAGGCCGCTGCCGATGATGAGGACGTCAAAATGCTGGATGGCGGCCGGATTCATGGGGCGGGACTATATCACTGCCGCCGGTGTGGAACTATTTGCAAAGGCTCCGGTCACTGTCGGCAACGGTTGCAGCATGGGATTCATTGTGATGCGAAATGTGGGCGGAGTGGCTTGTTATACTCGCTTGCGGCCAGTTCCTGGCCGCACATGTCCAACAGGCGGGAACCAACAGCAAACTCCATGGGAGATCGCGAAGCAGACCGGATACTGGTCGAGCGGGTGCAGGCGGGTGACAAGCAGGCTTTTGGTCTGCTGGTCTCCAAGTACCAGCGCAAGCTCGGGCGTTTGATTTCGCGCATGGTGCGTGACTCGGCCGAGGTGGAGGATATCGTTCAGGACAGTTTCATCCGGGCCTACCGGGCCTTGCCGGGTTTTCGCAATGACAGTGCCTTTTACACATGGCTCTACCGGATCGGCGTCAATACCGCGAAGAACTGGCTGATCACGCACGGCCGCCGCGCTTCGGCGACGACCGGGGTGGATAGCGAGGAAGCCGAAGGCTACGACGATGCCGACCTGCTGCGCGACAACGACACCCCCGAGCGTCTGTTGATGACCAAGCAAATCGGGGAGACGGTGAACGCCGCCATGGAAGCCCTGCCCGAGGATTTACGCACGGCGATCATGCTGCGCGAGATTGATGGTTTGTCGTATGAGGAAATTGCGCAAGTCATGGAGTGCCCGATTGGCACCGTCCGTTCGCGGATTTTCCGCGCGCGGGATGCGATTTCGGAACGATTGAGGCCCTTGCTCGATGCGGCCCCCGACAAGAGATGGTGATGACATGAAGACACGGATTTCGGCCCTGATGGATGGCGAACTCGAACAACACGAGCTTGCCGAAACGCTGCAGGCCCTGCGCCGCAGCGAGGATTTGCGCCGCGAGTGGCACGATGGCCAGCTGATCGGCGCGGCACTGCGCGGCGAGCGCGGGCTGGACCTCGATGTCACGGCGCGCGTCATGTCGGTGCTGGACACCGAGCCCACGGTGATGGCGCCCGCACCTCGCCGCGCCCCGGCGTGGCAGCGGCCGCTGCTGGCACTGGCCGCCTCCGCGGCAGGCGTTGCGGTGGTCGCCTGGCTGGCGCTGACTCCGGATGGCAGCGGGTTGCCTGCGGGCCTGCCTGCGGTGGCGGGCGGTCTGGTCGCCGCCCGGCCGGAGCCGGTGCTGGCGCAAACCCAATCCACGCCGCGTCTGCAGGAATATCTGGT
>JANMTA010000493.1:0-4880 GCA_031389965.1 Betaproteobacteria bacterium | reverse complement strand
CGCGACCGCGGCCAACTCACGCTTCGCGTCGTTCTCCAGCATGTTTTCGACGTAGTCGCCGAAGGCGTCGCGCGTCGATGCGTTGTTGAGCCAGTCGTCGCCCTGCATGCCGGCCCAAAGTTCGGGTACGACGAGGCAATGGATGATGGTGGTGGTGCCGGGAACGGCGAACTCATGGGCCAGCACTTCCGCGGCCAGCGCGCCCTTAGTGCCGTGGTGGCAGAGAAGCAGTTTCAGCGATGTTTTCATATCCGGACCCGTGGATACCGTCTCCGGCCCGAGGCCGGGGACATAAAAATGAACGGTCCCGCCCCGCTGCGCGGGACGGGACCGGCGTTGCCGGGGCAAGGGGCTTACTTGCCGACCACCAGGACGATGCCGATGGCAATCAGCAGCGCGAAAACGAGAGAACCGAGATCTTCCCTGCGATCACTGACGAAGATCGACAGGTTGGTGCCGCGCTCGAATTTCTGTTCCGACATGATCTTTCTCCTTAGATGAACTCTTTGATGAACAGCAGCACCACGATCAGCGACCCGACAGCCTTTACCGTGCCTACCACGCCGCCGATGATCAGCGGCGTGCCCCCGGCCTGCTTCAGCGCGGCCATGGTGATCTGCATGCCGAGACCGATCAGGCCGATGGAGAACAGCCATGCCAGCCAGTCACGGAAGGCGCCGATCGTCTTCGAGTTGTGGTAGGCCGCCTTGCTCGCCTTGTCGATAGCGCTTGCGGCGACGGCATCAAGGCCCTTCATCTTGCCAACCGCGGCGAGCAGCGTTTCCTGTTCGCGGGTGGACACCTTTTTGTTGGCGATCAGTTCGGCCAGCCCCTTGTAGGCGTCCTCTGGCGTGGCGTGGCGCTGGCCGATGTTGATGGCCTTCTCCTTGAAGTGATCCTGCAAAGCCTTGGCCCCGGCAGGCTCCTTCAGGCGGGCCAGTTCGCCTTCGATGGCCCTGGTCTCCTTGCCCTTGAGCAGTTTGTCTTCCTTGATCTGCTCAGCGCTGAAATATTTGCCCTGATAGTGGCCGGCGGGCGTGAAGGCGCCCAGGGTCGAGAGCAGGAACATCAGGATGAAACCGAGCACGAACACCGGGAACTTGGCGAACAGCACCTTGCCCAGATCGACCTTCTCGGCGCCGACCTCGTGCTTGACATACCAGGTAGCCAGCCAGAGCACGACGATGGGCAGGAACAGCACGCGCGTGATGTTGAAGATCTCGGCGACCTTCAAGGTCTCGATTCCGTTCGGGTCGAAGGCGAGTGCTGCGCCGGCGACCTGTGCCGAATTGAGGATGCCGGTACCGGCCCAGGCGCCGAACTGTACCGGCCCCATGCCGAGCAGGTGCCCGATGGTCGGAAAGAGGAACATGCAGCCCACGCCCCAGACCAGGATGGTGCCGATGGTATAGGCGATTTCCGCCGCCTTGGCATTGACCACGGGCGCCGCCGCCACGGCGGCCGAGACGCCGCAGACTCCGACACCGGCGGAGAGCACCGCCGTCATCGAGTTTCCGGTGTTCATGCGCCGCCCCATGTAGAGTACGAGGCCGATCGAACCGAGCACGAAAACGCCGATCATCGCCACCGATATCAGGCCGAGTTGCGCCAGCTCGGTTGCGCTGTAGAGCGCACCGAGCAGGATCACGCCGGTCTTGAGGAAAAACCGCGCGGTACGCACACCGTTCGCCGCCCAGGCCGGAATCTTGAACACATTGACGATGACGATGCCGATGACGATGCCCAGCACCACGTAGTTCAGGTTAAAAATGGTGGCGAAATTCCAGCCCAAGGCGGGCTGGGCGTCACGGCCCCAGTTGGCGAAGGTGGGGTCGAGTCCCCAGCGCACGATCAAGGCAATCAGCAGCATGTAGGCCATGCCGGGGAAGATCGACAGGTAATAGTCGGCGTTGCCCTCCCGCGGCGTCCATACCATGATCAGCAGGCCGAGCACGCCGGCGATGCCGCCGAAGATGTAGCACATCTGAGACTGGAAGTCCTTGGCCTCGTCGAACTTCGACTTGGGCATCTTCATGTCCGGCGCCGGCTTTTTTTCGGCTGTGGCGATTTCGGCCGCGACGCGGAATTCGGCGTCGAACTTCTCCTTGACCTTCATGTGGTCGGAGTAAGCACTGCGTTGCAGGGACTTCTGCACGTCATCAAGGCTGCCGTTGGCGTTGAGCCAGCCCCACAGCAGCATTGCGAGGCCGATGATGAGAAGTGCAGGCGATTTTTTCGTATAGATCATCGAATCGTCCTCCGTTACCGCTGATTTGAAAAAAGTCAGAGGCGCACTTGGCGCCTCTGATGTCTATTGACGGAAAGCTACCATCATCTATTCCATCGGCAGCTTGCGCGCCTTCCAGTCGGGAACGCCGTTACGGTACCAGTGCACGTTCTTGTAGCCGGCCTTGGCCATCACGACGGCGGCCTTGTAGGACTTCCAGCAGGTACCGGAATTGCAGAACACGACGTAGTCCTTGTTCTTGTCGGCGATCTTGCCCATGTCGTACTTGTCCTGCGCTGCATCGAAGCTCGCATCCTTCGCGCTCTTCTCCGGATCATAGGGCACCGAGATGGCGCCCTTGATGGTGGCCTCGGCGAACTCGTTGGCCCTGCGCGTGTCGATCAGCACCGCGCCCTTGGCTTGCAGGTCCTGCACCGCCTTGGCCTCGACCAGTTTGACGCCGGCAGGCGCCGCGGCCGGAGTTTCCTGGGCGAGCGCGCTGCCGCTGGCAACCAGAAAAAGGGAGCTTACAAACGTGACAAATGTCTGCTTGATGGTCTGCATGATTATCCTCCTCCATGTATGCGATCCGCGGCGGGCGCCGCAGCAAAATGAAAGCATCTATTCCCGCCCCAGACTATTGATTGTCAGTTGGCGCAACTTGCCATCACACTACGGAATGGCAAGCCGTGAATCGAAGTTTTGAATCTATACATAAATTGCTCATGTGTCCATGCCTGCGGCCTGCGCGGCGCGAACCACGGTCACGCTGCACGGTGCCTCGGCCGCCACGCGCGAAGACACACTGCCGAGCAGTCGCCGCAATCCCGAGCTGCCGCGCGCGCCGATGATGATGTGATCGGCGTGGCTGGCACGGGCATGTTCGATCAGACATGCCGCCACGTCGCTGCCTTCGAGCACGTGAAAGCGCAGCCGCTCCTGCGGCAGGCCGAGGGGTTGCGCCCAGTGGTGAAGTTCCACCAGCCGCTGCATGTGCAGCGCACGCATGATCTCGGCGCCTTCTTCCTGTTCGGTGAGCAGCGAAGGCTCCTGTACGCTGACGCAGCTCACGCGCCAGTGCTGCTCGCTGTCGATGATGCGTCGCGTCGCGTCACGCAGGGCCTGGAACAGGGCGGCACTCTTGCAGCTGGTATCGACAGCGACGAGCACGTGCGGTGCCAGCGCCAGGTGCTCGGTTGGCAGCTTGCGCGCGGCCGGCGCTGCGGACAATGCCGCCAGCCAGCGTCTTGCAGCGACCAGCGGGCCGGCACGCCTGGCGCGGACACTACGTTCCGTCAGCACCACCTGGCCGGGGTGCGTCAGATCGTGCGCGACCTGCGCCGCGGTGGCGTAGCGGTGGTCCGCGCTTACTTCCAGGCAGTGGAGGATGATTTCCTGCAGCCACTCCGGCAAATCGTAGATGACGCAGCGCGGCGGCAAGGGATCGAGATAGAGACGGCGACGCAGGGCCGTCATGCCGGTCGGGTCGCCAAAGGGCAGGCGGCCGGTTGCCAGCAGGTAGAGGATCACGCCGAGCGAGAAGACGTCGCTGCGCGGATCGCCGCGCACACGGGCAATCTGCTCCGGCGAGATATAGGCGGCGGTGCCCAGCGGGCGGTCGGACTCCTCTGCGACAAGGTCGGGCAGGTGGCCATGAAAGGCCAGCCCGAAATCGACGAGCGCCGCCTGACCGCCCTCGCGCAGGATTACATGCGAGGGTTTCAGGTCATGGTGTACAACTTCCTGGCGATGCAAGTCATGCAGCGCCGATGCCAGGATCGCGCCGAGGCCGGCGACGTCTTCGGCCGGCAGCGGGGCAACGCCGGCATAGTCGGCGAATGATTTGCCGGCAATGTGCTCCATGACCAGATATGGACCGAAATCGCTTTCGCCGCTGGCGAGCAGTCGCGGCACGTGAGGTCCGGCGACGCGTCCGAGGATCATCTGCTCGACCTCGAAGCCGGCATAGCAAGCCGGGTGGCTGCCGAATGCCAGCTTCGGCACCTTCAGCAAGCCCGGTTCGCCGCCGGCGACCGGGGCAACACGGTAGAGCACGGCCATGCCGCCTTCGCGCAGTTTTTCCTGTACGCGGTAGGCGGCAATTTCCGTCCCGGGTTTGAGATGCACGGCGCCCTCCATTCATTCTCCTTTATGCAGCCGCAGGGCCAATCGTTCCGGCAGTCCGGCCGCGATTATCTTGCGCGCAGCCGTCATGTGGTCATAGGGCACGCGGAAAAACGTCAGCATGTGTTCTTCTTCATCGTAAAGGGCATACGCCGCTGCGTTATTGCCGTCGCGCGGCTGGCCGACGGAGCCGGCGATCGCCAGCCAGCGCCGACGACCGGTCAGGGGGATCGGTATTCCCGGCACCGGCTGAAATCGACCCGCAGCGCAGCCGGCCGCGAAGAACAGTAACGGGTGATGGACGTGGCCGGCAAAGGTCACCGCCGCCTGCGCGGCCTCCATGCAGCGCGCAGCCTGCGAGCCGCTGGTGATGTACTCCCATTTCCCGGGCGCATCGGCGCCGGCATGAACGAACAAAAGATCGCCGTGACGCGCCGTGAATGGGAGGGACGCGAGGAAATCGCGCTCGGTGCCGCCCAGGCGGGCGCGCGTCCAGTAGATCGCTTCACGGGCGACAACATTCATGTCC
>JANMTA010000490.1:0-2148 GCA_031389965.1 Betaproteobacteria bacterium | reverse complement strand
GACATCAGCGTCATGGAAAACAGCGTCAAGCTGGGCAACAGCCGCCAGGCATTGCCTTTCACCGCAGTGTTTGACCGCGAGGGCAGGCTTTCTGCGACCAAACTGGGACGCTTGTCCGAGCCTGAACTGGAACGGCAACTGACTGAACTGATTTCGCGGTAGCTGGACAAAGTGCGGTCATTTGCGGCAAACTTGCACCCATGACGAAGCAAACACGCACTAAAGCAAATGCCGGCCAAGGGTCGAACGACGCTGTTCTGGTACTCCATGGCCCGAATCTGAACCTGCTGGGAACCCGTGAGCCGGAGATTTACGGCCGCACCACGCTCGCCACGATTCACACGGCCATGGAAGCACGCGCCCGTGCCTTCGGCATCCGGCTCGAAAGCTTCCAGAGCAACCATGAAGGTGAGCTGATCGACCGGGTGCAGTCGGCGCGCGAACAGGGCGTGCGCTTCATCATCATCAACCCGGCAGGATATACCCACACCAGCGTTGCCCTGCGCGATGCGCTGGCGGCCGTCGCCATACCGTTCATAGAAGTTCACCTGTCCAATGTGCAGGCGCGGGAAGCCTTCCGCCGTCACTCGTATTTTTCGGATATCGCCGTTGGCGTTATCTCCGGTCTTGGCGCACAAGGCTACGAACTGGCGCTGGAAGCCGCGCTGGCCCGCTTGCGCGCCGCCTGATCCATCTGAAATTGCGGCGGCCACGGCCGCTGTTTCCTCGTTTCGTTTTAGGAGTCCCCATGGACCTGAGAAAACTCAAGACCCTGATTGATCTTGTGCAGAATTCCGGAATTTCGGAACTTGAAATCAGCGAAGGCGAAGAAAAAATCCGCATCGCCAAGCATTTCACGGCAGCACCGGGCACCACGATGGTCAATATGCCGGCGACGGCCGCGGCAACGGCCCCGCTCGCCGTGGCGCCGGCGCCGACTTCTGCTGCGGAGGTTGTTCCTGCCCAGTTCGAGGGCCACGTCATGAAAGCGCCGATGGTGGGCACCTTCTATCGCTCCAGCAGCCCGGACGCCGCGCCCTTCGTCGAAGTCGGCCAGACCGTCAAGGCCGGCGATACCCTGTGCGTGATCGAGGCCATGAAGCTGATGAACGAGATCGAAGCCGACATTTCCGGCGTGATCAAGGCCATCCAGGTTGAAAACGGCCAGGCGGTGGAGTACGGGCAGCCCATGTTCGTGATCGGCTGAACATGTTCGGCAAAGTCCTGATTGCCAACCGCGGAGACCAGCCGCCGGAAGGCGGCGCAGCAGCGAAGCTAAATTGCACCGTGGCCAAAGGCCACAAGGGCGGTTTCGCCGCGGGAGAACTATATGTTTGGTAAGGTATTGATCGCCAACCGCGGCGAAATCGCCCTGCGCATCCTGCGCGCCTGCCGCGAACTCGGGGTGCGTACCGTCGCCGTGCATTCGGAGGCCGACACCGAGGCGAAGTACGTCAAGCTCGCCGATGAGTCCGTCTGTATCGGCCCGGCGCCGTCGGCGCAAAGCTACCTCAACATTCCCGCGATCATTTCCGCGGCCGAAGTCACCGATGCCGAAGCCATCCACCCCGGCTACGGCTTCCTCTCGGAAAACGCCGATTTCGGCGAGCGTGTCGAAAAATCCGGCTTTGCCTTCATCGGCCCGCGTCCCGAGACCATCCGCCTGATGGGCGACAAGGTCAGCGCCAAGAACGCCATGCGCGAAGCCGGGGTGCCCTGCGTCCCCGGTTCCGAAGGCGCCCTGCCCGACGACCCCAAGGAAATCACCAAGATCGGCCGTGCCGTGGGCTACCCGGTGATCATCAAGGCCGCCGGCGGCGGCGGCGGGCGCGGCATGCGCGTGGTGCATACCGAAGCCGCGCTGCTCAACGCCGTCAACATGACCCGCAGCGAGGCCGGCGCCGCCTTCAACAATCCGACCGTATACATGGAGAAATTCCTCGAGAATCCGCGCCACGTGGAAATCCAGGTGCTCTCCGACGCCCATCGCAACTCGGTCTATCTGGGCGAGCGCGACTGTTCCATGCAGCGCCGGCACCAGAAGGTGATCGAGGAAGCGCCGGCGCCGGACATCAATCGCCGCGTCATCGCCCGCGTCGGCGACCGTTGCGCCGAGGCCTGCCGCCGCATCAACTACCGCGGCGCGGG
>JANMTA010000441.1:0-3601 GCA_031389965.1 Betaproteobacteria bacterium | reverse complement strand
CAATGCCGCCATCGACAAGAATGCAACCGTCTTCGAGGCGCTCCACACCGATGCGCAACATGGCGGCATCAAGGATCAAGGCCGCCACCAGAGGTGCGGCAAGTTCGCCGACACTGGGCCACGCGGCGGCCAGGGTTCTCCGGGTCTCTGCTGCTTGAGTCATGCGGCTTTTTCCATTAAATAGTGTTCGAGTGCGGCCTGACGCCGGTTGAGCAGGCGCTTGACTTCGCTGGCGGAACTACCGCTGGCGTGTACCGTGCATACCGGCATGCCGGTTGCAATGCCGGTCGCATCCGCAGGCAGGTCGCTGCACCAATCGGGAAAGGCCGGCCGCGGAGTTTGAAGACGCCCACCTGGGGAATATACGATGGCGTGGGCGCGCACGGTATTCGAAATTTGCAATACGGGCGGCAAAGTGCCCGCGCAAGCTCGTACATGAAGATCAAAGAGACTGCCCGCAGCTTGATCATCGTGCAAATCGATTGTGGCTGTCGGCCTCGGGTTGATCTCGAGAACCCGGTAGTCATCGCGGTCAACGATGAAATCCATGCCATTCAGACCGACCAGCCCAAGTGCGCCGGCAAGGGTATCCACATCGACGGAAATCCGGCTGCGCAGAATGGAAGTAAGCGCAACCCGGTTGATCGCTCCGGCGTATGCGAAAGGAGTATCTCCGGTGGAGCGCGACCAGACCTCATTGAAGCCGACCAAGCGCGCATGGTGACCATCGGCGAGAAACAGCACTGACGCGCAGACGCCCCCGACATGGCGCTGGAAGTAAGTGTCGGGCGAGTACGCTTCATCGATTCGCGCCGGCCGAACATGTGTTCCGCCGCTGCCGCCGATTTTCTTGGTCAGCCAGCCAGTCGGATTGTCCGGAAGTGTCAGCGACGTCTCCGGATGGGCGATCCCGAGTCTGTCCAGTAGGTTGAAGAAATGCCGCGGATCCTTGCTGGCGACCACGGTCGCGGAGGAATTGCCGAACAAATTTCGGCCACGGGCCAAGGCATCAAGCAGGGAGGGTTGGTTTTCGAAGCCGGAACCTGTGACCAACGGCACGGAGACTGGACAGATTTCGTTGGTCGCGCGCACGGTGGCCGCAGCGTCCAGATCCCAGCCAGCCGCCGGAATGCATTGACAGACTGCCGCATAGTCACGGGTGTCACGATCGGCAAAGAGATCAAGCACAGCAACCTGGTGCCCGCTGCGCCAAGCCGATCTGGCGAGTGCGCGTCCGGTGGTGGCGACAATCAGGTGGGAGGGCTTCATGCTTGTGGTCTGCGAAAGTTCCGTGATCAGGACGAAAGCTGGCGCGCGGCGGCGAACGCAGCGCGGAAGTCGATGAACACTGGCTTCTCCGCCTGCAACATGGATACCAGAAGACCCTTTTGGCATTGATACTTTACATTGCCGACTGCCAGGGCACCGATACCGACGGCTTTGCCGGACTTGGCCTGCAATGCCGTGCCGTCGTCCATCACGCCGAGGCCCTCGATTCCCGCCGGCGGAACAGCATTGACGTCTGCTGCCACCAGCAGGGTCGCCGCAGTGTCGAGTTGGGCCGCGCTGAGCACCTGCACGCCCGCCTTGGCCGTTGCAAGAATGACCCGGGCCGACGCAACCAGACTTGCAATTCGCTCTGGCGAGCTTCCATCGGCAGGTTCAGTCGCAACCTGATATCTGGCGTTGAGCGCATCGGTCGTCTGTTTGGCACCTTCAATGCCCCGACTGCTGACAACGCGAACCTTGGCCCCTGCACCACAGGCCAGGACCGCCGCAGCGGCCCCAATAGGACCGGTGCCTCCCAGAATAAGCACTTCAGCACCCTCCATGTTGATGCCATGCCTGTTCCGCAATTGCCGCTCGACCGCCGCAACCATCGCGGCGGCGGTAGTGAATGCGCCGCTGGGATCGGCAAAAACAGAAACCTCGAAGGGCGGCACCATCGCCGCCCTGGCGGCATCGGCCATGTCGGCAGCAAGACCGATATCACGTCCGCCGATAAAGATCCCGGTGCACTTTACGCCCTTCGGCCCCCGAGAAAAGATCGCATCCTGCGTCAGGTTGCCGATGTCGGAAAGCTGGACGTTGCAATAGGGGATAACCGCCGAGTAGCCGGCATCGTAGGCCATGTTGATGTCGAACGGGCTGGCTTGGGGTGCAGGGGTGAACAGGTGCAGGAGATAGGGGCGCTGTGTCATGATATTTGAGAGTGATTCGAGAAGTACAAGGAATCAGATCGCGTCAGCGAAATGGCTCCGGCGTCCAGTTGCTGTTTCCGCAGGCGTTTCCAGGATCGTGGCGCCGCAGTTCAGGCCCCGGCAGACCATAAATGACAACCTGCCGGGATCCGGCCAACGTTCCCGGGCTCCCCGCAGCAGGCGTTCCGCCTCATGCTCGGTGCCAAGTATGGCGAAGCCGGTTGGCCCCCACGAACTCTGGCCGACACCGGCCACCCCTTCGCTTTCCAGCCAGGCAAGGGCTTCGGCAACCGCCGGACTGGCGTATCGACCGCCCTGCGCCGGGGCAAAATGGTCGCCGACCGTTCGTTGCAGTGCAGTCACCGCGCGGCCAAAACCAACGATGTCGGCGTCGGCGAGAGAAGGCAAAAGTTGCATCATCACGAGGCGACAAAGATAGGCCGCGCTTTCTACAGGGAACTTCGGAAGCGCCTCGAAAGCCGCCGACTCGTTGCTGCCATGGATACCCTGGTCGAGGCTGTCGAACACGAGCAGGATGCGCCATGAGTCGGGAAAGGACAGCCTTGAAACCACGTGTGGCGGCAGTTCATCCGCGCCGCGTCCGCCATCGACGATGAAACCGCCTGTTTCAAAGGCACCGATGCCGATGCCCGAACGAGCGCCCCGACCGGAGAGCCGGGCGATGGTCCTTGGCGGCAAATCCCATCCATTTACCCTTGCCAGGGCACTGCCGACAGCCAGCGCGAGCTGGGTTCCCGAACCAAATCCAGCGTGTGCAGGAATCGCCTGCCGTACGACAATCCGGGCGTTGCCCGGCATTCCCTGCAAACTGCTGAGGCGCTCGGCGATACGCAGTGCCCGGGCAGAGTCTTCGCCTTCGGCACTCATTGCGTCTGCTGCCTCGACCTCGACGACGGTCCTCAAGTTCGAGATTGTCAGGCCCAAGCTTCCGAAACTGCGGCCGAGGTCGCCGTTCAGGTCCATGAATCCCAGGTGCAGTCGCGCCGGTGCAACGACAGTGATCTGCGCTCCTCGTGCCGTGAATGGGATGGTCAAATGGGTCATTCTCGTTTTGCAAGCAACTAACCTGCCACCGGCCTATCGTGACGATATCGGCATCGGACCTTTCCTTGTGCGCCCCATAATCGGAACTTCCGCCTCGTTATTGGTACAGATTGTCATCCCCGTTGCCTCATTGAAGGGAATTAGCCGTTGTGCCTGGCGAATAAGCTACCGCCAGCGCCGGCGCCGAGGGCGCATTTCAGCAAGAGGCGTTCTTCGGACGTCCCATCATCACGACATTGCCGAGAGACCGACGTCCGCCTGCAGAGTTGGGCATGCCGACGGTTTCTGAAAAAGGCCGGTCCTGGGGTACTCGAACGGCTCTGGCTCAAGGGATC
>JANMTA010000436.1:0-3509 GCA_031389965.1 Betaproteobacteria bacterium | reverse complement strand
TCTGGGCGCTGACCACGCGCGTCGATGCGGCGCGCGACACCCTGATTGCCGAGAATACGCCCATTGATTACCTTGACTTCGCCTCACCGGTGGCCAGCCTTGGTAGCAAAATGGGCATCGATGCGACCAACAAGTGGCCGGGCGAAACGACCCGCGAGTGGGGGCGTCCCATCGTCATGGGCGAAGCCGTGAAGCAGCGCGTAGACCTGCTCTGGAAAGAACTGGGACTTTAGGAGGGGTAATGACCGAACCCGGGGTGATACCCGCGCACGACGACGTGGACGGCCAACTGGACGGTTCCCGCGCCTGGTGCCATGTGATGTACGGGCTGCACGCGCTGTCGGCCCTATCCGGGATACTCAGTTCCGCCACCATCATCGGCGCCTTCGTCTTCGGCTGGCCCTCGATCATCGCTGTGATCGTCAATTACGTCACCCGGGACAGGGTGCGCGGCACATGGTTGGCGACGCACTGGCGCTGGCAACTGCGCAGTTTCTGGTTCGCCGCCTTGTGGCTGCTGGTGGCAGGACTGCTGATGCTGACCCTAATCGGCATACCGGCGGCGTTCATGGTTGTCGTCGGCACAGGCTTGTGGGTGCTCTACCGCGTGATTCGCGGCTGGCTGGCCCTCCTTGACCGGCGCGGCATGCCGGTGCCGGTCGTGGCGCCGGTGGCCTGATGCCGGTCTCGCTTGCCGCCGCGCGGATTGCGGCATCCGGGACGCGGACTATACTTTGCCCATGTGGCGCCTGTACATCGCTCTCCTGATCACCCTGTGCGGCTGCATCCAGTCGCTGCCGTTGTTTGCGGCCGAGATTGCGGACGGCCGTTCGGTGCTGCTGATCGCAGCCGAGGGCATGGCCGATCCACGCTTCCGCCAATCCGTTGTAGTGGTGACGCGGCATGGCCGCAGCCGTTCGACGGTCGGTGTCATCGTCAATCGCGTCCTCGACGTCGGTCTCGAGCGGGTGTTCCCAGAACTCAAACAGACGGCGCAGCATCGCCTGCATTACGGCGGCCCGGTGGCGCCGGGGCAGATCGTGTTCATGCTGCGCAGTGAGACGGCACCGGCGGCGGCGATCACCTTGGCCGAACGCCTGTTCCTCAGCAGCGACGGCGACAGTCTGCGGCAGTTGCTTGAGGCACCGACACCGGCGACCCGGATCCGGGTGTTCAAGGGTTTCGCCAGTTGGGCACCTGATCAGCTGGAGAGCGAGATTGATCGCGGCGACTGGTATCTGCTGCCGGTCGATGCCGATACCCTGTTCAACGATCCGCTGGACGAGATGTGGCCCAGACTGTGGCGCCGTGCGACGCAGGTGATGGTGCAGGCGCCGCGGCACACCGGTCGTATCTCCCTGGCCCTGCGCTGACGCCGCCACTGGCGGCAAACCGCCGGGTGCCGGCACGGCATTCGGCGAATCAGACTACTCCCCGGCACCGGCCGCCCTCATACTGCGGCATCTTTCGCCCCATCCAGAGGATTCATCATGACCATTTGCCCGATCGCCATCGTTGCCGGCTGTAAGAAATGCCCGGCCTTCAAGATATGTCCGCTCAAAAGAATCATCGGCGACATGCCGCCGGCACCCGCCGTGGACGCTGCCACCGCCCCGAAGCCACGCAAGGCCGTCGCACGCAAGAAGAAGTAACCACCCTATCTCCGTCGCGGGATTTTGGCTGGAGCAACAGCCTGCGCACTAACAAGATTGCGTGATTCTTGAGTCTATTGTTGTTGATTGTGTAGTCATTACAATAACTTGATTACAGGAGTTTGATGGCCCATCTTTAGCAGTATGGCCTCACGCACCGGAACAGCGCACGTCGTCACGACGATCCGCAAGTACAAGGATCGAGTCTACCGCACCCATCTGCTGCGTCGCAGCTACCGCGAGGACGGCACGGTCAAGAACGAGACACTGGGCAACCTTTCGCATCTGTCGGACGAGTTGGTGGAGGTCATTCGCCGCTCGCTGCAGGGCGAGACCTTCGTGCCGCTGGGACAGGCGTTCGAGATCACGCGCTCGCGTGCGCACGGCCATGTGCAGGCCGTTGCGTTGGCCATGCAGCGCCTCGGGTTCGCTTCGCTGATCGCCTCCAAGCCCTGCCGCGAGCGCCGGACCACCCCGGCGAGCGCCTGGTGGCATGCCGCAATCCGGAGCTGGCGAAGCTGCGCGCGCACAAGCGCGAAGAACTCCTGGCGGCCACCGAGCTCAACCTGGCCAAGATCAAGGCCCGGGCGGATGCAGGCAAGCTCATCGGCGGCGAGCAGATCGGCTTGCGCACCGGCAAGGCGATCAATCAGTACAAGGTCGCCAAGCACTTCGATCTGGTGATCGGCGATGTCACGTTCACGTTCGGGCGCAAGCCGGAGAGCATCGCGGCCGAGGCGGCGCTGGACGGCATCCACATCATCCGCACGGCAGATCGGATCCGCGCACACATCTTCCTGTGCATGCTGGCCTACTACGTCGAGTGGCATCTGCGCGAGGCGTGGCGCGAGCTTATGTATCGCCGATACCGAGCAGCAGGCGAAGGCGTCGCGCGACCCGGTAGCACCGGCCACGCGATCGGCGTCGGCACGGGCCAAGGCCGCCCGTCATGTCCTCAGCGACGGCACTCCCGCGCATAGCTTTGCTACCTTAATGGCCGAACTCGCAACCCTCGTGCGCAATACCTGTCGTACGCCCAGCGCCGGGGCCGATGCACCCACTTTCGAGATCACCACCACCGCCCACCCAAAGCAACTGCGCGCACTCGCGCTGATTCAGACGGTTCAGCCGTAGTCAGAAGCCCAAACCGTGATTCAACGACAACTTATCGAATCAGCGTAGAAACTCGGTTTCTTCGGCACCGAACTTCAGTTTTATGTCGGAGTCCCTTTGGGCGAGGACGTATCCCCCTGTGGGATGAGCCATGTTCTTGTAAAATCACTGCTTTGCGTCAAAGGCCGCGCTTCCGCCATGAAAAGCTCCGAAATCCGCCAGAAGTTCCTCGATTTTTTCGCCTCGAAAGGCCATCAGGTCGTCGCCTCCAGTTCGCTGGTGCCGCACGAGGATCCGACGCTGCTGTTCACCAATGCCGGGATGAACCAGTTCAAGGACGTTTTTCTCGGCTTCGACAAGCGCAACTACAGCCGTGCCGCGAGCTCGCAGAAATGCGTGCGCGCCGGCGGCAAGCACAACGACCTGTAAAACGTCGGCTACACGGCGCGGCATCACACCTTCTTCGAGATGCTGGGCAACTTCAGCTTCGGCGACTACTTCAAGCGCGACGCGATCAAGTACGCCTGGGAACTGCTGGTCGATGTCTACCAGCTGCCCAAGGAAAAGCTCTGGGTCACGGTGTATGCCGAGGACGACGAGGCCTACGACATCTGGACCAAGGAGATCGGCGTGCCCGCCGAACGCGTGATCCGCATCGGCGATAACAAGGGCGCGCGCTACGCTTCGGACAATTTCTGGATGATGGGCGACACCGGGCCCTGCGGCCCCTGTACCGAAATCTTC
>JANMTA010000064.1:0-8933 GCA_031389965.1 Betaproteobacteria bacterium | reverse complement strand
GGCGGCGAGGCCCTGGCCGTCGTGCGCGCCGCCTACCGCCTGGACGGCATGGTGCCCACCGCAACACCTTCGGAGACGGAACGGCTGCTGCCCATCGTGCGCCGCTTGCGCGATTTGCTGGCGGCGGCCAAGGACGACTGGAACCGGCTTTGTGCCGGTACCGCCGCCGCGCTGCCGCCTTTCCATGAACGCGCGGCGAAAATTGCCGAAGAAGGCGCGGCCACCGGGCAGCCAGACTATGTGCGACTGACTGCGGCCATTCTGCAGCAGACCGACCAGTTGCGCCGCGATCCGGCACGGCACAACGACGTCATGGCGCTGGAAATCGCCACGGCGCTGGTACTCGCCGAATCCGCACTCGAGAATTTCCAGTCACTGGATGCCGAGTTCGCCCACTCGACCGATGTCGTCGTGAACCGTCTTGCCGCCCTCGGACGCGGCGAAGAACTCGGCCTGATGGAACTGCCCCATCTCGACGCGATGTCGCGCCGGGCACAGGAACGGCTGCTGCTTGAATCGGTGGCGCGCGAAATCCGCTCCAATCTCGGCGCCATTGAAACCACGCTGGACGCCTACTTCCGCGACACCTCGCGCCAGGCCACGCTGGCGACGGTCGCGCAGCCGATTCGCCAGATCCAGGGCGCGCTGATGGTGCTGGGTCAGGACCGTGCGAATACGGTGCTCGGCGAATGCGCGCACGAGATCGGGCGTTTCGCCGAGCCGGGCTTCACGCCGCAAGCCGGCGACTTCGAAGAAGTGGCGAAAAAACTTTCGGCACTGGGATTTTTTGTTACCCAACTGCAAGGCGGCGCTGCCGATATTGACGCCATCCTTGAACCACCTCCCGTAGCTCAAACCGTCCGCGAGGATGCCGAGCCCGTTGTGCCGCTGACGGTGACCCCCGCCGCGCCTGCGGTGCCGGAAGCGCTTGCGCCTGCCGCAGACGAACATGCGCCTGCCCCGGAAGCGCTTGCCGCTGCACCGGGGCGCACACCTGAACAGGAATCGACCGAGGTCGAAGTGGCGGCTGAAGAAGCGCTGCCGGACTTCGAAGTGGAGGGTTTTGAGGCTCCCCCCGAACTCCCGCCCGAAGCAACGGTGGTGCCCGTTGCAGCCCCGGCCCCGTCGGCCGAAACCACCCGCATGATGGAGGCCAGCGAGGAAGACCTCGATGCCGAGCTGCTGGGAATTTTCCTCGAAGAAGCCAACGAAGTGCTGGCCACCATCGATCAGCAGTTGCCGCAACTGCATGCAGTGCCGAGCGACCATGAGTCGCTGGTCACGGTGCGTCGCAGCTTCCACACGCTGAAGGGCAGCGGACGCATGGTCGGCCTCACTGATCTGGGCGAAGCCGGCTGGGCCGTGGAGCAAGTGCTCAACGGCTGGCTGCATGAAACCCGCCCCGCGACGCCGGCCCTGCTGGAAATGCTCGATCTCGCCGCTGTGATATTCAAAGACTGGGTCGCCCAGCTGGAAGGCGGCGGCAGCCGGCGTTTCGACTATGCCGAACTCGTTCGCCGCTGCCAGACCCTGGGCGGAGCCGAGGACGCAGAAACCGTAGTGGCCGCGGTTGCCGTCCCGCCAGCGCCGACTATTGTGCAAGCCACGACGGAAGAAGTCATTCCTGAGGAAGTTCCGCCCGAGGAAGCTCCAGCAGAGATTCAGACTTCGGCAGAAGTGGTCGCCTTCCCCTCACCACCGCCGGTCCGGGTCGGCGACGTCGAAGTATCCCCGACACTCTACAATCTCTACCTCGACGAAACCCGCGAATACATCGCGACGCTGCAATCCAGACTCGGTCTTGAAGAAGTGCCCGGCAACGATGTTATCCGCGCCGCGCATACCTCCGCCAGCATTTCGGCCGCAACCGGCTTCATGCCCATTGCGACCCTCGCCCGCGCCCTTGAGGATGCGCTGGCGCGCTTGTCCCAGGTCGAAACCATCCCGAGCGAAGCACAACGCTTCGTTTTTGCACGCTGCGCCGGTGCCCTCGAAGGCATGCTGGGCGCCGTTGCGGAACGCCGCATGCCAGGCGAGGAGGCATCTCTCACCGCCGAACTCAATGCAATGACGCCTGCAGCGGCGCCAACGCTTCAGCCTCATGTCGAGCCCGCCACACCGATCATCGAACCGCCCGTCGAGCCGAGCGTCGAGCCGAGCATCAAACCGAGCATCGAACCGAGCGTCGAGCCGGCGCTGCCCGAAGTTACCATCACCGCTGCCGAACGCCGCGCCGCCCGGATCGAAAACGAGATCGATCCGCAGATCCTGCCGCTGTTCCTCGAAGAAAGTGTCGATCTCATGCGCGAGATTGGCGAGACGCTGCGCGACTGGCGAACCGATCCGACCAACGCCGCAACCGCCCGCACCCTCCAGCGCGCCCTGCACACGCTCAAGGGCAGTGCCCGGATGGCCGGCGCCATGGGCTGCGGCGAACTGCTGCACTCGATGGAAGACCGGATCGACCAGGCAACCCGCATGAAATCGGTGCAGGCCGCCACCATCGACGGGCTGGAGACCTCGTACGATCGCGCAGCCATGCTGATCGAGCATCTGCGCAATCCCGACGCGGCGCCACCGGAACCGGAAACACCTGAACACCTTGCGCTGAGTCCTGACGTCTCCGTCGACTCGCAGGCGGCCGAAGAACAGCAGCCGGTCGAACATAAACCGGCCACCGCACACGCCGCCACCACCGCGCCGCAAGTGCCGGTCGCACCCGGCATGGCGCACCCCGCCCCCTTCGTTCCCGCGGCGCAGGTGCATCTGCGCGTGCGCGCCGATCTGGTCGACCAACTGGTCAACGAAGCCGGCGAGGTTGCCATCGCCCGCGGCCGGATCGAGGGCGAACTGCTGGGATTGAAGGGCGCCTTGCTTGAACTGACCGAAAACATCATCCGCCTGCGCAAGCAACTGCGCGAAGTCGAGATTCAGGCCGAGTCGCAGATGCAATCGCAGCAGGCACTGGCCAGCGAGCGCTCGCAGGAGTTCGATCCGCTCGAATTTGACCGCTTCACCCGCTTCCAGGAAGTGGCGCGAATGATGGCGGAAAGCGTGAACGACGTCGCTACCGTGCAGCAGACCCTGATGCGCAATCTCGACCAGGCAAACGCCGCCGTGTTCGCTCAGGCGCGCCTCTCCCGCGAACTGTCGCAACGCCTGATGGGCGTACGCATGGTGCCCTTCGAAAGCCTGGCCGAGCGGCTGCATCGCGTGGTGCGGCAGGCCGCCAAGGATACCGGCAAGCGCGCCAACCTGGACATCCGCCACGGCCAGACCGAGCTCGACCGCTCGGTGCTGGACAAGATGGCCGGACCGCTCGAGCACATGCTGCGCAACAGTGTTGCCCACGGCCTCGAAGACACGGCCACGCGCACGGCGGCCGGCAAGGAAGCGATCGGCCAGATTACCCTTTCACTGGCGCAGGAAGGCAATGAAATCGTGGTTTCCATCGCCGACGACGGCGCCGGCCTCGACTTCGAGCGCATACGGAGCCGCGCCATCGAACACGGCCTGATTGCAGCCGATGCGAATACCGACGAAGCAAGCCTGGCTCAGCTGGTTCTGCATGCCGGCTTCTCCACCGCCAAGGTGGTCACGACCTTGGCCGGCCGGGGCGTAGGCATGGATGTGGTGAAAAACGAGACGACGAGTCTTGGCGGCCGCATCGAAATCTCCTCGGTCACCGGACGCGGCGCCACATTCCGCGTCTACCTGCCGCTGACGCTGGCGGTCACACAGGCCGTGCTGGTCACTGCCGGCAATCGTCGCTACGCAATTCCGTCCTCGATGATCGAGCAGGCCACCGAGCACAAGCCCGACGCGGCGGCAAAGATACGCGCCACCGGCAGCACCGAGTGGTTGGGAAATCGCTATCCCTACCACTACCTGGCCGCGTTGCTGGGCGAAAAAGACCCGACCCCGCCACAACAGCGGCGGCACTGGATACTCTTGATCAAGGGCGGGACTGAACGCGTCGCGCTGGAAATCGACAGCCTTTCCGGCAATCAGGAAGTCGTGGTCAAGGCCCTCGGGCCGCAACTGGCACGCGTACCCGGGCTGGCCGGGGCCACGGTGCTGGGCAACGGCGGGGTGGCGCTGATCATCAACCCGATCGCGCTGTCGGCACGGGCCCTCGCCCGCGCCGCGCCGGTGCAGGCCGCGGCCGACACGACGGAGATTCCGGCCGTTGCCGCGGAGGACGCCGCCACCGCGGCGCCTGCCGCTGCCGCAGCCGCAGCCGTGATGGTGGTCGACGATTCGCTTACGGTGCGCAAGATCAGCGGCCGGCTGCTGGCGCGTCACGGCTACCACGTGCTGACCGCCAAGGATGGCGTCGATGCGCTCGAGCAACTGGCCGACGTGATGCCCGACGTCATGCTGCTGGACATCGAAATGCCGCGCATGGACGGCTTCGAGCTGGCGCGCAACATTCGCGGCGATGCGCGCCTGAAACATATTCCGATCATCATGATCACGTCGCGCACCGCCGACAAGCACCGCCAGCACGCGGAGGAAATCGGCGTGAATCATTATCTGGGCAAACCTTACGACGAAGATACCCTGCTGGACTGCATCCGCCAGTCCATCGAAAAGAAACATTGATTCCCAAAGCATCGAGACGAGGATAGCCCGATGACCCGCCCGTTCAAGGTACTCGGCATTCAGCAGATCGCCATCGGCGGTCCCTCCAAGGAGCGCCTGAAAAAGCTCTGGGTCGAGATGTTCGGCCTGGCCGTGACGGGCAATTACGTCAGCGAGCGGGAAAACGTGGACGAGGACATCACCCAGATGGGCAGCGGCCCATTCAAGGTCGAAGTCGACCTGATGCAGCCCCTCGATCCGGCGAAAAAGCCGGCAGTGCACGAGCCGCCACTGAACCACGTCGGACTCTGGATCGACGATCTGCCGCTGGCGGTGGAATGGCTGACCGCGCAGGGTGTGCGCTTTGCTCCGGGAGGCATCCGCAAAGGCGCCGCCGGCTTCGACATCACCTTCCTGCACCCGAAGGCCAACGAGCAGTTTCCGATTGCCGGAGAAGGCGTGCTGATCGAACTGGTACAGGCGCCCGCCGAAGTCATCGAAGCTTTCGCGCGCCTCGCCTGACGAGCGGCGTCCCGTCGCAGCGAGCTTGCTCGCGAAACACGGCCCATCGCCGGCACGCTGGTTCCTACGCTGCAAAAACCCGGTAGCACCCGCGTCCGGCTTCCTTCGCCGCATACATCGCCTGATCCGCGCGACGCAGCAGTTCCGCCGGGGACAGGTCGCCCCCGGAAAATATTGCGATGCCCACGCTGCAGGTGATTTCCAGCGGCATGCCGAGCACGCGCATCGGCTCGCGCAGGCCGGCAATGACCTTGTCCGCCATGCGTTCGGCATCGGCTGCGCCGCCGATCGCAGCCAGCACGATGACGAACTCGTCGCCGCCCAGTCTTGCCACGGTGTCAACCTCGCGCACGGCGGCGCGGAAACGCTCCGCCGCAGAACGCAGTACCTCGTCGCCAATGGCGTGGCCGTAACCGTCGTTGATCCGCTTGAAGTGATCGAGATCGACCAGCAGCAAGGCGATCTGCCCGTGACTGCGTCGCGCATGCTGCATGGTTTGCTCCAGACGCGCGTCGAACAGCAGGCGGTTGGCAAGGCCCGTCAGCGTGTCGGTGTGGGCCAATGCCTGCAACTGGCGTTCGTTCTCGCGCAACCGGGCGTTGGTCTCCTCCAGTTCCTCCGTGCGCTCGGCCACGCGCCGTTCGAGACTCACCTCCGAGCGTTGCAGCGCACCCACCAGTTGCTGCCTGGTGGCCAGCGCCTCGCTCTGCGCCGCATCCTTCTCGCGCCGCAGGCCGTTGATCCGGTCCGCCAAGGCGAATGACAAAAGCAGCATTTCCAGTGCCGACCCCATTTGCATGGCGTAAAAACTGAAGAACGTGGTGGGCAGCAGGTTCAGGTTGCGCAGGCCGACCACCGCAACGCCCAGCAGTAGTACGGTCCACGCCAGCAGGAAGATACTCGCACCGGGCTGCCCGGCCCGCCAGCAGCGCAGGCCCGCGAGGACTGCAACCACGGAAAACGTGACGCCGGTCAGCGAAGTCAGGATGGCGGCCAGACGATAGGGCGCGATCAGCGCCGCCAGGATGCAGACGGCAAACAAAGCAGCCAGCCCGATCACGGCCCCGTCAAGCCGCGGCAGATTGCGTCGCGTCGCGAGAAAGCCGCGGGTGAACAAGGCCCCGAAGAGACCGGCGCCGGCGAAGCCGATGGTAAACGCGAGATTGCCCCACAGCGGCCAGTCGGGCCAGAGAAACTCGTTGCCCAATCCGTTGAGGGAAAGCTGCCCGACGGCCATGCTGGTCGCGAACAGGACATAGGTCAGGTAATTGTGATCGCGCAGTGAAAACCACAGCAGCAGGTTATAGAGGGCCAGCGCCAGCAACATGCCGAAATAAACCGAGAGCACCGCATAGCCGGACTGCGAATCCTGCCAGAAGGCCTCGGCCTGCCACAAACGCAGGGGAACCGTCAGCGTGCCTTCGGATGTGATCCGCAACCAGACGGTACTGGCGCCCGACTCAGGCAGATGCACGGGAAACACGAAGTTGCGATGGGCCAGAGGCCTCTGGGCAAAGGGCAGGCGATCGCCGGTGCTCAGCCGCTCGCCGCCGGGACCGAAGAATTCCACGCTGTCCAGGGTCGGGAAAGCGACTTCCAGCAACCAGTCGCGCGGCGCGGCCGGGTCCGCTTCAAGCTCGAAGCGCAACCACCAGGCAGACGATGAATAGCCGAAGTTGATCGCCTCGTTGCCCTCTACCTGCGCGGGCCTGAACTCATTGCCGCGACGCTGGGTATCGGCCAGCGTCAGGCGGCCGCTCGGGTCTTCGAATATCGAAACCTGGGTTGCCAGCCCAATCGAAGCAACGCCGGGCGCCAGGCGCACCGTTGCAAAGCTGGCGCCGATGTGGCACGACCAGCAGCACAACAGGAACAGCAAGGCAGTAATCCGCGGCACGGCACTTCCCGGTTGCAGAGCTTTTCAAATTCTATCCCATTGGCAATCGTCCCCGACCCGGTCGCGCCTGCATCGCCTGTCGCTTGGGTAGAATCCGCGTTCTGCCTGCAAGCTGCAACGTTCATGCTCTTCGACTCCTGCGTCAATTCGGCCGTCACGCTCGCCAAGCGCATCGCCATGGCGTCAATGACGGCGACACGCTACCCGACGTCGTGAAAAAACGAGCGGCCGTGCAATGCTGCGCTTTTGTCGCCTTGTCCTGCCTCGCCATCGCAACATCCGCGCTGGCGGAGGACGCTCCCGACTATGCGACGATGACGCTGAGCGGAGACTGGGGGGGAGCGCGCAGCGACTTATGGCGGCGCGGCATCGCGCTCGATGCCGGGCTGCGTTTCGACAGCCTGCGCAACCGCGGCGGCGCGAGAGACGGCACTCAAACCGTGCACCATCTGGAACTGAAGCTGCGCGTCGACCTCGAGAAGCTGCTCGGCTGGAACAGCACCGTCGCCTACCTCAACACCGATACCGACGGCGGTGCCGGCATCAACGCGCAACGCACCGGCAGCCTGATGGGCGTCAGCAACCTCGAGGTGCCGGTGCCGACCACGCGCCTGTTTCATGCATGGGTGCAGAAAGGCTTTTTCGACGATCGGTTTTCAGTCCTGGCGGGCATCTACCCGATCGACTCGGAATTCTTCACCATGGATTCGGCGGCGACATTGTTGCATCCGGCCTATGGCCCGCCGGCAGATCTGTCACTGACCAACTCCCCGTCCGTGTTCAACAACGCCGCATTCGGCATCCGCGCCAAATGGTTCTCGGAAAACCGCGAGCGGTATGCCATGGGCGCTGTGATGGATGGCATCCCCAATGATCCGGCGCACCCCAGGCGGACGTCGATTCGCTTCGACAAAGGCGACGGCGCCTTCGTCATCGGCGAAATCGGCTGGATGCCGCTTGAAACCGGCCACAGCTTCGAACCCGTCGATCCGGCCAAGGTGAAACAGACGCCTGAACTGGTCGCCCACGAAAAGTACGGCGGTCTCAGCAAATATGCCATCGGCTTCTGGCGCTACGGACATCGGGTTGCGGATCAATTCGACGTCGATGCCAACAACAAGCCGCTGCAGCGCCGCTCGCAGGGGGGCTATGTGCTGGCCGAGCGCAGCCTTTTCAGTCTGGGAAGAGAAGCCGGACGAGATGTCACGGCCTTCGGCCGCTATGGATTCAGCACCGGCCATTCAACTGCCATCGACCGCATGGCGAACCTCGGGCTGCGGATACGCGGACCAATCGCCAGCCGGCCCGACGACAGTCTTGCCATCGGCTGGACGCACAGCCACCTGGCTTCAAAGTGGCGCTCCGCGCAACAGGCGGCGGGCACCGGCACCGCAAGCAGCGAGCAAGCTTTCGAGATCACCTGGCGCGCAGCGATTACGCCCTGGTTGGCGCTTCAGCCGGACTACCAGTACATCCGCAATCCCGGTGGTACAAGCGGCGCATCAAACGCCAGGCTGATCGGAGTACGCCTGGAACTCGCGTTGTAGTCAAAAGTCGGCGCTGGCGGCACGGCGCGGGGGACGTCGCGAAGCACTGCTTCGCGCCCGCGCCGGTCGGTCAGACATGCAGGGCCGACCGGGAAGGCCGACCAAGGGCCGCATCGCCGTGCCGCCGGCGCCGACTTTTATTCCGATTCACATTGGAAACGAGACGCGAAGACAAGCCGAAGGCAGTGCTGTAGCACGGCAAGGCGCAGTCAACAAAGTATCGGTTTCAATGCGGGTCGGAATTACTTGAAACCGATGATGGCCTGATCCACTGCCAGGCTTTCGCCCGGATTCGCCAGCAGTTTTTCGACCACGCAGTCGCGCTCGGCCTTCAGCACGTTCTCCATTTTCATCGCCTCGATCTTGGCCAGCACCTCGCCGGC
>JANMTA010000061.1:0-1806 GCA_031389965.1 Betaproteobacteria bacterium | reverse complement strand
CAGGTCGATCTCGTCGCGGTGGCCGAAGCCCTGGCTGTTGTCGATGAAATGGAAGTGCTCGGGCATCAGCCGGTACCAGCGTACTTTCGCCAGCGCCTTGACGATGGCCGGCGGTACCTTGGCCACCGCGCCGACTATCGGAAATTTTTCGCCATACAAATGCTGTGCGTATTTTTCCTCGTCGCCCTGCAGTTCGACGACGCGGCCTTCGAGCTGGATGCCCTTGATCTGCGACCACTCGCGATAGTCTTCCTGGATGGTGGCGGCGCAGCGGCTGTCCAGCGCCAGGTTGCGGCAGTGGCGCGTGTTCGGCGCGGAAAGAAAGATCAGCGAAGCGCCATCGCCGGCGTAGAACACGGCGGAGGCCCAGGGGCCTTCCGCGCCATAAGTGGCCAGCGTCATGACGTGATGCCCGCTGAGATAGGCGGCCACCTGCGGCGGCAGCTTAGTTGGCAACTTAGTTGGCAACTTAGTTGGCAGCTGCGCTGGCAACTGCACCGGCATCAGGCGGACTCGGCCTGCGTCTTGTCGAAAGAGTCGGCCGGACCACCCCCGGCTTCCGTCCCACCATGCAGGCGCTTCAGGCGATAGGCGATCTGCGGCCGGGTCAGGCCCAGCATCCGCGCCGCGGAAGACAGGTTGCCGCGTGCCTTGTCGACGGCGGTTTCGAGCAGCATGGCCTCGACCTGGTCGAGCGTCAGCGAACCGTTGAACACCGCTTCGCGCAAGTCCTTGCCGGTTTCCCAGCAATTGACGTCGAGGCCGCCGCTGTTGCCCAGACCGAACTCGGGCGGCTGTTCCGCGCTGCATGACATGAACAGATGGTTGACCTCGATGCGCGTGCCGCCGGGCGCGAGGATCACGCCGCGCTCGACGGCGTTTTGCAATTCGCGGATGTTTCCCGGCCACGGATAGGCCAGCAAGGCGCGCTTGGCCTTGTCGGTGAAACCCCGCAGCTTCTTGCCATGGATCGCCGTATGCCGGGCCAGAAAATGCTTGGCCAGCAGGGGTATGTCCTGCTTGCGCTCACGCAAGGGCGGAATGAGTATCTGGTAGGCGTTGAGCCGGTAGTAGAGGTCGGAGCGGAAGCGTCCGGCCTTGACCAGATCCTGCAGCTTGGCGTTGGTGGCCGCCACCAGTCGCACATTGATCTTGCGCGTCTTCTGGTCGCCGAGGCGTTCGATCTCGCCTTCCTGCAGCACGCGCAACAGCTTGGCCTGCGCCGACGGCGGCAGATCGCCGATTTCGTCGAGGAACAGCGTGCCACCGTCGGCCCGCTCGAAACGCCCCGGACGCGACACCAGCGCTCCGGTGAAGGCACCCTTCTCGACGCCGAAGAGTTCCGACTCGACCAGTTCCTGCGGGATCGCCGCGCAATTGACGGCGACAAAGGGCTTGTCGCGGCGCGAACTCATTTCGTGCAGGCTGCGCGCGAAGACCTCCTTGCCGACTCCGGTCTCGCCCTGCAAGAGGACGCTGATATTGCTGCCGGCGGCCTGCTTGAGCAACTCGTAGGCGGCGCGAAAACCCGGGGAAATGCCGGCGACATCTTCGGGCAGCTGATCGCGGTCGCCGATGGACGATCGCAGCTGCACCACCTGGGTTTGCAGGTCGATGAGCTGGTCGGCGATCGATTCGCTGTTGAAGAAACGCATCTGCTCGGCGGCATCATCCCATTCTTCGGCCGGCTTGCCGATGATGCGGCAGTTGTTGTGCCCCATCCCCGTGCATTCGACTTCCTTGTAGAGAATGGTGCGCCCCATGAAGGCCGAGGTGTAGCCGCAGGCGTAGCCGATCTGCGTCCAG
>JANMTA010000186.1:0-7324 GCA_031389965.1 Betaproteobacteria bacterium | reverse complement strand
GCCGTGCTCAAGGAATTCGAAGCCATCGCCTCGCGCGGCGGCGTGCTCGGCGCCATGGAAACCGGCTACCAGCGCGGCAAGATCCAGGAAGAGTCGATGCACTACGAGCACAAGAAGCACGACGGCTCCTTCCCCATCATCGGGGTGAACACCTTCCTCAATCCGCACGGTTCGGGCGTGGCCAGCGAGATTGAACTGGCGCGTTCCACCGAAGGCGAGAAACAGTCCCAGCTCACGCGCCTCAAGGACTTCCAGACGCGCAACGCCGGTCAGACGGATGCTTGCCTGGCGAAGCTGCGTCAGGCCGTGATCGACAACAGCAACGTCTTCGCCGTGATGATGGAAGCGGTGCGCTGCTGTTCGCTGGGGCAGATTTCCAATGCCTTGTACGAGGTCGGTGGGCAGTATCGGCGCAGCATGTAAGAGTCGGCCATCCTCTCCCTTTCGGGAGAGAGCGGGTGGGGCGGCGCAATCGCCTCGTCATCGAGGCGAATTTGAAACACTACCCCGGCGGCGTCCGGGGTCCAGGCTTACTCGGCGCCGGTCACCGCCTCATGGGCTTTAGCCCATGGGGTTTCCGTGCATCGCAGCATTTGCCGGCCTGCTCCGGCGGTGACATTGTTGGACAGCTATTCGTTGTCCAAGAGTTAATTCTCTGTTTCAAACTAAAATCCTCCTGTGCCTGACCGGCGGTCATCGCCTAGAATCTGGAAAATAGACACAATCGACATCCAGAGCGCTGTTATTGCGAGGTGAGCACCATGTTCGAAAAGCTGTTCCGGAAGAAAAAAATGCAGGAGGACGATAAGCACCCGCTCTGCAGTCCGGAAGGTCTGGCCAGTATCCTGGCGAGCCTGCCGCGCGACGACGGACTCACCACGCTCGGCATCGTGGATGACCATCTCGACGACATCGTCCACCGGGCCGACGAGTTCGGCACCGTCAACGCCCTGAATGCGGCGCTCGAACTTGACGGCGCCAGCCACGAGGCGCAGGAACAGATGCTGGCGACCTATTTCCGGCCGGGCGGGCCGGGCTTCGGCTCTGGCGCGACGCTCGATCGACTCTCGAGCCATCTATCAAAAGCCGGCAGCGCGTATGCCGCCGTTTTCGATCTGGTCGGCGCGGATCCCGGCGATGGCATACGGCCACGCCTGGTACTGGCAGGCGAACGCTATTTCCGGGCCTGGGGCCTGCACCGACGCTTCGGCCGTTTCCGCCAGCGGCTCCCGGGAAAGGCTTCGTGGGAACAGGCGCACGCCGTCATGCGCGCGCTCGTGGCCTGGGGTTTCTATCGGGATACCCAGGCGGCGTTCCGCGGCGAAGCGGCCTCGCGGCCATTGCAAGAATACCTGCTAACGGTCTACGAGGACACGGCCCCGTGGGGCAACCTCGAACCGATCCAGTTGGAGATGGCGGCGCGACTTATCCGCGCGCAGGACAATCTCGCGTGGTTCGAGCAATACGATGCTGCCGCCACCCATATCATCGACCTTGCCGTTGCCGCCGGTCCGCGACGCTGCGGTGCGCCGCCGGCGTCGCCGGCGCCGACGGTCCGCTTCCTGTCGACCGCCAGGCTGCATTCCGTGGTCGAACAGGTGCTCGCGCAGGTGACCAAAAAGGAACCCCTCCCCCGCTGGCTTGACGAAATGGACCTCGAGCGGCGGCAGATGAGCGGTACGCTGCAGACCCTGGCCAGCCACTGGGGCCCGGAGCCGCCGTCGCGCCAGATGGCGCGCGAAGGGCGCTCGCTGCCCATGCTGGGCGCATTCGGCTTCCTGATCGCGCGCCAACTGGTCGACGTCAACCAGAATCTGGCCAAGGGTCTCGGCCAGTCGGTCCTCGCCGCGGCCGAGGCTGCAACCTATGACAGCGAGCTTAACCAGGCCTTCTTCCGGGTCAGTATAGGCACGGGAGACAAGGGGGCGCGCGACGCGAAAAAGGAAATGGGAAACGGCAAGCCGGACGATCCACTGGTTCGGATCGCGACTCTCGAGAAGAGTGTCAGCGGCCTGTCGGTCGAGCAATGGACGGCGGTCGATTGCAGCGCGTCCGGACTCGGCGTGTTGGTGCCGGCGCTGCTGCCGCGCCATGCGCCGGGCGTGCTGGTGGCATGGCGCGAAACTACGGGCACACAGTGGTGCCTCGGCGTGATTCGGCGCGTCGGGCGGGATGCGCAGGGCAAGGCGAATATCGGGATCGAGGCCATGGCAGGAACGCCGCTTACCGGCGTGGTTCATATCCTGCGCGCCGCGACCAAGGGTGACGATGCCTGGGACGACCAGGCCGAATGGATCTTCGCCGTGCTACCCGACGCCACGGTTTGCCAGATGCTGATGCCCTCGGGCAGCTTCATCCCCGACATGCCGGTCGACATCCTTACCGACCAGGGCCAGCGCCGCGCCTGGTTGAAACGTTTGGTCGAGCGCCATAGCGACTGGGAAAAAGTGGAATTCGAACTCGACTAATGACGCGGGACGAACTGAAGCAGGTCGTGGCCAACGCCGCGGACGAATATGTGGCGGCGCGGCTGGCTCCGGTGCTGGCGACATGATCGGCGAGGTGGCGCCGGTGATCGAGATGGGCGCTGACGCCACAGACATCGGCAAGACCATCCATCCGCGCCCGACGTGGGGCGAGAGCATCGGTATGGCGGCAGAAGTGGCGCACGGGTCCTGCAACGATTTGTCGCCGATGAAGAATAAGCAGGAAAATCCTCTTTCACAAAATATGAAGCGACCAATCCGCTGGCTTGGCGTGCCGATCTGTCCAGGATGCTGCTGACGCGCGATCTGCCGCAACTGGGCGTGACCATCCCGGCGGAAACCCTGCGCCGCTTCTGGCGCATGTGCGCCCATCTGCAAGGGCAATTGTTCAACGCTTCGCAACTCGGCCTGGCACTTGGCGGTGTGGCGCATACCACGGTCGGACGCTATCTCGACTTGATGGTCGACGCGCTGATGCTGCGCCGGCTCGAACCCTGGCATGCCAATGTCGGCAAGCGGCTGGTGAAGTCGCCCAAGGTGTTCGTCCGCGACAGCGGCCTGCTCCACGCATTGCTGGGCATCGCCACTCTCGACGACCTTGCCGGGCATCCGGCGGCGGGATTGTCCAGGGAAGGCTTCCTCGTCGAGCAGCTGATCGCGCATCTGCCGCCGCTTGCGGAGTTCGGCTTCTATCGCACCGCGGCCGGTGCGGAACTCGACCTGGTGGTCGAGATCGGCGGCAAGCGCATCGGCTACGAAATCAAGCTGTCGAACGCGCCCCGCCCTGCGCGCGGTTTCTGGACTGCCTGCGAAGACCTCGGCCTGGATCGCGCCTGGGTGATCGCGCCGGTTCGCGAGGGCTATCCGTTGGCGGAAAATGTCGAGGTGATTCCGCCGCAGCGGATGTTTGCCACCCTGAGATATTGATCCGGCCATGGATTTTCTCGATCTTTTCGGTCTGCTGCTGCTGGCCGCCACCGCCTGGCTGTGGCTCGACAGCCTCAAGGCGCGCGAGGCGGCGGTGGCGGCCGCCAGGGCCGCCTGTGTTTCCGAGGACCTGCTGTTGCTCGACGACACCGTGGCCATTGCGCGGCTGCGCTTCGTCCGCGATGGCGACGGCGTGATGCGCATCCAGCGCGTCTACGGCTTCGAGTACAGCGATACGGGCAACGATCGCCATTCCGGAAGCGTCGTCATGCTGGGCAGCCAAGTCCTGGTGATCAATATCAAGCTGAGGCAGGGCCCCTCGCTGAAGGTGGTTCACTGAGCCAGTCCACGCTCTAAACGAAGGCAGTCACCATGCTGCCGCAGGTTCCGGCGGCGGGATAAAATCAGCCCCGGTGTTCACGTTTTTCAAAGGAGCAGTCAATGACAATAAAAACCGTCGGCATCATCGGTGCCGGAACCATGGGCAACGGCATCGCGCAGGCTTGCGCGGTGGTCGGCATCGACGCGGTGATGCTGGATATCAACGACGCCGCGGTGCAAAAGGGCATCGCCGCCGTTTCCGGCAGCCTCGACCGCCTGGTCAAGAAGGAGAAGATGACGGCCGAGCAGAAGGCGGCGGCGATGGCGCGCATCAGGCCGACGACACTGATGGCCGACATGAAGGGCGTCGACATCGTGATCGAGGCGGCAACCGAGAATTTCGGCCTCAAGCTGAAGATACTCAAGGACGTCGAAGCCGTGATCGGTGCCGAAACCATCATCGCCAGCAACACCTCGTCGATTTCGATTACCCAGCTTGCGGCCGCGACGGCGCGTCCGGGCAAGTTCATCGGCATGCACTTTTTCAATCCGGTGCCGTTGATGGCGCTGGTGGAACTGATTCGCGGCCTGCAGACCACGGACCAGACGCATGCGCAGGTCGAGGCTCTGGCGAAGGCGCTGGGCAAGACGCCGATCACGGTGAAGAACAATCCGGGTTTTGTCGTGAACCGCATCCTCTGCCCGATGATCAACGAAGCGATCTTTGTTTACTCGGAGGGGCTGGCATCGGCCGAGGAGATCGATGCCGGGATGAAACTGGGCTGCAACCAGCCCATCGGACCGCTGGCGCTGGCCGACATGATCGGCCTGGATACCATGCTGGCCGTGATGAATGTCTTTTACGAAGGCTTCAACGACTCCAAATATCGCCCGGCGCCGCTCTTGAAGGAAATGGTCGCCGCGGGTTATCTGGGCCGCAAGACGGGACGCGGGTTTTACACGTATTGAAGCAGGCCATCCAAGTCGGCGTCGGCGTACCGCCAGCGCCGACTTTTCAATTCCTAGCCGGCGAAGCGGCGCAGTCCGTCCAGGTCCAGCACCCGGATACCGCCGTACTCGGCGATCAGGAAGCCGGCTTGCTCCAGTGTGCGCAGGGTGCGGTTGACCCGCTGGCGCGAGACGCCGGCAAGGTAGCCGATCTCGCCCTGGGAAATCGCGATGCGCGATTCGATACCGGGCTGCAGCACCGGATGGAACAAGGCGGCGATGGCACGGGCGACGCGGGCATCGATGTCCGCCAATCGTTCCGATTCGAGCAGGCCGATGAACAGCCCCAGCCGTTCGTTGATCTGGTTGATGACGAATCGGTTGAAAGAGATGCTGTGGTCGAGCAGCCAGTGGAAGGTCTCATGCTTCATGCAGGCGACGCGCGTGTCGCGCAGGGCGATGACGTCGTAGCGGCGTGGCTCGGCCTTGAGCATGGAACCTTCGCCGAACCAGCCGCCGGCGGCGATGCCGGTGTAGCTGGCGGTCTTGCCGCTGGCCCAGTCGCTCGACATCTTGGCCAGGCCGTCGATGATGCCGAACCAGTGCTCCACCGCCTCCCCCTTGCGGCAGACGAAGCCGGCAGTGGGCACACAGCGTTCAACCGTGCCTTCGCGGGCGCGCGCGAAATCCGCGGGAGACAGTGACTGCGCCCAGCTTGTGCGGCGCAGCATGTCTTCGAGCGAGATCCCGGATATTTGGCAATTGTCAGGCACGCGACAATTATAGGCAGCGGAATGGCTTAGACTCAAATGCTGTAACGGAAAAGTCGCGAGAACAGCGAGTCCGCACTGCTATTTGCTGGAGGAGAGAAAACGCATGGCTGTATCCCCATCGGGGCGAGGCTCGAACTCGCTCGATACATTTCCCCGTCTGCTGCTGAATCACGCGGCGACGCGCGGCGATCGCCCGGCGACGCGCGAGAAATATCTCGGCATCTGGCAGACCTGGAACTGGAGCCAGGTCGCCGAAGAAGTGCGCGCCATGGCCTGCGGCCTGGCTGAACTCGGTTTCAAGCGCGGCGACAACCTCGCCATCGTTGGCGACAATCGCCCCCGCCTTTACTGGGCAATGTGTGCGGCGCAGATGCTCGGCGGCGTGCCGGTGCCGATGTATCAGGACGCGGTGTCGGCGGAAATGGTTTTTGTGCTGACCGACGGCGAGATTCGTTTTGCCATCGTGGAAGACCAGGAGCAGGTGGACAAGCTGCTCGAAATCAAGGGCCAGTGCCCCAGCCTGCAGCACATTCTCTACGACGATGCGCGCGGCATGCGCCATTACACCCAGGCCGGGCTGCAGGGCCTGGATGAAGTCATCGCGATGGGGAAGGTACACGACAAGAACCAGCCGGACTTCATCCTTGGCGAAATTGCCAAGGGCAGCACCGAAGATGTTGCCGTGATGCTGTATACCTCGGGCACCACGGGCAAGCCCAAGGGCGTCTGCCAGACCCATGAAACCTTTATCGCCGCGGCGCAAAGCGGCGTCGGCTTCGATCATCTGACCGATCGGGAAGACATCCTGTCCTACCTGCCCATGGCCTGGGTCGGCGATCACCTGTTCTCCTATGCGCAGGCGATGGTGGCGGGCTTCACCATCAACTGCCCCGAGTCCGGCGACACGGTGATGACCGACCTGCGCGAGATCGGGCCAACCTATTATTTTGCACCACCGCGGGTGTTCGAGAACCTATTGACCACGGTGATGATCCGCATGGAGGATGCCAGCGCCATGAAGCGCAGCATGTTCCGTTACTTCATGGCGGTGGCCAAGCGTTGCGGCTCGGACATTCTCGACGCCAAGTCCGGCGTTACCACTAGCGACCGCCTGCGCTATGCACTGGGCAATCTGCTGATCTACGGGCCGCTGCGCAACGTACTCGGCATGAGTCGCGTCCGCGTTGCCTACACGGCGGGTGCCGCCATCGGCCCCGACCTGTTCCGCTTCTATCGCTCGATAGGCGTCAATCTCAAGCAGTTGTACGGCGCCACCGAAACCTGCGCCGCGGTTTGCCTGCAGCCGGATCGCGAAATCAAGTTCGACAGCGTCGGCAAGCCGGCGCCGGGGGTCGAGGTCAAGATTTCCGACGACGGCGAGGTGCTGGTGCGCGGCAAATTGCTGCTCAAGGAATACTACAAGCGTCCGGACGCAACGGCCGAGGTGATCGATGCCGAAGGCTGGTTCCATACCGGCGACGCCGGTTTCTTCGACGAGGACGGTCATCTGAAGATCATCGACCGTGCCAAGGACGTCGGCAAGCTTTCCAACGCCGCGATATTCGCGCCGAACTACATCGAGAACAAGCTCAAGTTCTTCCCGCACATCAAGGAAGCAGTCTGCTTCGGCCACGACCGCGACATGGTCTGCGCCTTCATCAACATCGACATGGGTGCGGTCGGCAACTGGGCCGAGCGGCGCGGCCTGCCTTACTCCGGCTACACCGATCTGGCGGCCAAGCCGGAGGTCCTGGAACTGATTCGTGAGTGTGTCGAGCAGGTCAATGCCGACTTGTCGCATGACGCGATGGTGGCCGAGACCCAGATTCATCGTTTTCTGGTATTGCACAAGGAACTCGATCCCGATGA